>NZ_DASYCH010000001.1:0-78533 GCF_036500295.1 Puia sp.
CAGCCACTGCACCCCACCCCCCCAGGACTCATGAAAGCCGGCACACCATATTATCTCATCCCGGCGATCGCCTTCCTGGTAACAGCAGCCACCTCCTGCGCCAAACTCAACATCACCAAATACTACCACCGGCACCACACCTCCCTCGATAGCATCGAGGATACCTATCGCCGCGCCTATGAAAAAAAGCCCTTCTCCATAGAGTTCACCGATCGCCCCTTCGACCGCGTCTCCCTCGAACTTATCACCGACACCCTCACCTACATCTACGAATATCACGTCGGCGAACTCCGCCTCAACGACACCCTCCGCAAATACGGCTACGACCCGCATCCCATCGATTGGCTCATCACCCGCATGCGCTCAATGGAATGCACCTGGATCGACAAACTCGACTACTACGGCGAAGAACAACAGCATTCTCTCATCTACCTCTCCCTCTGGCCCCGCACCTTCAACTCCCCCTTCGTAAATAAAAAATACTACATCCTCACCTACTTCCAGCAACCTCAATACTTCGACGCCCAGGACCGCCTCCTCACCGGACGCCGCCGCCGCCACATCCGTAAGATCAACGCCGAAGTCTTCCTCCGTCTCAATGACAAGGTCGCCTACACCATCTCCGATCGGTTTAGATAACCCTACCCCTTGAGGTCGACGATCACATTGATCGTCAACGCCACGATCACCGTATTAAAAAGGAAAGAAAGCAGCCCATGCAAAAGGGCCACCCTGCGGATCGTCCGCGAAGAGATCTCGATATCGGAAACCTGAAAGGTCATCCCGATCACAAAAGAAAAATAGGCAAAGTCAAGATAGTCCGGCCACAGTTCATTCGGTATCTGCAAACCCACCGTATGAATATCCGGGTCCATCGGGTGCTCGCCATAATATAACAGGGCGTACCGGTACGCAAACATCGTATGCAACAGGATCCAGCTGCAAATAACCCCGGCAAGATAGATACCCGTCTCCAACCCCTTTCGCAGCAGCCAATGGTTCTTGTTCTGCAACAACAGCAACACCCCCAGCAAACTCCCCAATATCGCGATCAGCACGATAATAAAAACGACGATCCGTCCCGCATCCTCCTTCTTGGCCAGCACGCGGATCTGTCGCGGCCGCATACTGGAAAAGATAATCCCGCTGATTACGATCATACAGATGCAAAAACAATCCCATCCGATCATGACCCGCGTCATCCCCTCCATTCGAATCGATAACAAACAAACGGAAATGATCGTGGCAACACAAAAACTGATGAGCAGCTTATAAATAGAGGGTAACCTGTGGAACCAGTTCGGACAATTCAGATATTCAGGCACACTAACGAATTATTGAGTAAGATAAAATTAGCATAAATAAATGGTATATTTATATGAAATTCTTCTGCCTGCAATGAACAAGCTCATCGTCCGCCTGACCGTCATCTACACCCTCCTTTGCACCCAACTCTCCGCCCAGCCCTACAACCCCGCCATCGATGTCCGGAATTATGATTTCACGCTGTCCCTCTCCGACAGCAACAATATCATTCAGGGCACAGCCGCGGTAACTGTCCAGTTCCGCGAAAAGGTCCCGGAATTCCACCTCGACCTGACAAAAAAGAACAGCGAAGGCAAAGGCATGACCGTCACCGCGGTAACCGAAGCAAACGCCCCCGTCCCCTTCTCCCAGGAAAACGACCGCCTCGTCATCCATTCCGCTGGAAAACCGGGCAACCAACACACCTATACGATAAAATACGAAGGTATTCCCGCCGACGGGCTCATCATCTCCAAGAATAAATTTGGCCGCCGCGGCTTCTTCGGCGACAACTGGCCCAACCGCGCCCACAACTGGCTGCCCTGCGTGGATCACCCCTCCGACAAAGCAACCGTCTCCTTTAATATCACAGCCCCCGATCACTACACCGTTGTGGCAAACGGCTCACTGAAAATCGAACAAACCCTCCCCGACCATCGCAAGCTCACCCGCTGGAGCGAAGCCCAACCCCTCGCCCCAAAGGTCATGGTCATCGGCGTAGCCGACTTTGCCGTCGACCACCCCGGCGACGCCATGGGCGTTCCCGTCTGGAACTATGTCTATAAGGAAAACAAGGAAGAAGGCTTTAAAAGCTATGCCTATGCACTCGACATTCTCCCGTTCTATATCACCCACATCGGCCCCTATCCCTTCGAAAAATGCGGCAATGTCCAGTCAAAGACCCGCTTCGGCGGCCTCGAGAACGCCAGCGCCATCTTCTACTACGAGAACTCGGTAGGCTCCCCCGGCGTCGAATCCCTCATGGCCCACGAGATCGCCCACCAATGGTTTGGCGACGCCGCCACCGAAACTCAATGGCAACACCTCTGGCTCAGCGAAGGCTTCGCCACCTATATGACGCTATGCTATCTGGAAAATAAATACGGCTCGGACACCCTCAAAAAAAGCCTCCAGAAAGACCGGGCAAAAGTCATCGCCTTCGAAAAACGCCGGCTCACACCGGTCGTCGATTCCACAATAAAGGATGATTATATGAAGCTCCTCAATCCAAACAGCTACGAGAAAGGAGGCTGGGTGCTCCATATGCTCCGCCGGAAGATCGGCGACCAGGCCTTCTGGAAAGGGATATCGACTTATTATGCCACTTATCGCAATAAAAATGCTTCCACGGCGGACCTCGAAAAAATAATGGAGACGGCCAGCGGCAAAGACCTGCACGGCTTCTTCCACGAATGGCTTAACACCCCTGGCCATCCCCATTTAACTATATCCTGGAAATACGATCCCGATAAAAAGGCCGTCCTCCTCGATTGCACCCAAACAAATCCCAATGGGTTCACCTTCCCCCTCGAGATCGGCTTCGACGGCACCACCCAACACATCGACATCCACGACAAGACCACCCACATCGAAATTCCCATGGCGGCCAAACCCACCACACTCATACCCGATCCCAATACAAACGTCCTGGCGGATTTCGAGGTCATTTCCCGGTAACGGTGATAAATGCCTTCTGGCGCTTTACAAGCAACGCCGCCAGGTCCCGCCTGTCCTCCGCGGTATATTCGTTATTCACGACGATCTTCGTCAGCAATTCATGCTGCTCTACCGCCATTGGGATGAGCCTTACGTCATCTTTATATTGATCCATCGCCCCTTGCACCTGGATCCGCACCGAATCCAACCGCACCCGGCTCAGCGGACCGGTATCCTCGCTCTTCTTTGGCTCATGCATATCGCGTACCAGCACCAGATCCATCGGTCGCCGCAAACTCAGAACATGCTCCACCAAATCCAACTCCTCCCGGTTCAACCGCCCCCCATCGACATAGGCCGTCACCGCCTGCTTTCCATCCTGCGTCTTTACCATAAATAACTCATGATCCCGGCCCGCCTTGGTATAATGAAAGACCTGCTCCTTATAACCCGCCTGGTTATCCGCTAACACCTCCTGCATCCTCTCCCCCACCGCCGGTAACGCATCCTGCGCAACAACGCTCCGCGTGCATTGCGTCAATACGGCCACCACGGCCACCGCGCCCAGAACGCCAAGCACCGTCCCCCTCACCGACAACGTCGGTCGCTCCTGTGGCTCGACAAGCCGCATCACCCGCCGGTAAAACGACCGCCGCGCCGGCGCAACCGACAATCCCAACGCCAACCCCTTCTTCGCCAGCCCAAGATTAGTCAACGCTACCGCCATCTTCCGCTCATCCCCGCCGATGCGCGCACCCCAATCATCACAACAGTATTCCCGCTCCTCCCGCACCGCCGTCGAGATCATCCGGAAAAAAGGATTAAAGAAAAGCAACGCGTCAAAAATATGCTGTACCAGGTTCACCAGATAGTCCCGCCGCCGGATATGCGCCATCTCATGCGCCAATATCAGTTCCAGCTGATCGGCCGGCACCTGGCTCACATAATGAAGTGGCAACACCACTACCGCCCGGAAAAATCCAAACGTCATCGGTTCCGATATCCGGTCCGTGATCAGCAACCGCACCGCCCGCGACACCCCCAGCCGCACGCGCAACTCCTCCAACAGACGGGAAGTCCCCGCATCCGCAACGCCCGACAACCGTCGCATCCTCCTCAATTCAAAACCGCTGAGCACCAACCGCCCCGTATAAAATAATACCCCCGCGATCCAAAGCATCGACAAATAAGGACAGCATTTTGACAGCCAGTACACAAGCGAAAAACCCGCCGCCCTTCCCGGTGCCAGCACAACATCCACCACCGGCCCCTGTCGAACCGCCCCACCGCCTGCCTCCGCTATCCCCATCCCCGAAAAAGCCCTCCACTCCCAAAAGAACGTCCCCAGCAAACAAAACATCGCCAATCCCAACACGCCCAGCGCCGCCAGATAACGGATCCCGCTCCGGCGCACGTCGACAAAACCCAAAAACAATTTCAACCCCGCCAACAACCCAAGGCATTGCCACAAACTATGGAGGATAGTCCATCCAATTACGCTGAATACCATAAGATTACTTTTTGTCTTTTTTTAATTTTTTTACCAGATCGAGCAGCTCGTCCAGATCTTCCTCCTTCGAAGACTGCCCCAGCGCATGCAGCGCCAATTGCGAATACGACCCCCGAAAG
This sequence comes from Puia sp., assembly GCF_036500295.1. Taxonomy (NCBI): domain Bacteria; kingdom Pseudomonadati; phylum Bacteroidota; class Chitinophagia; order Chitinophagales; family Chitinophagaceae; genus Puia; species Puia sp. The sequence goes on from NZ_DASYCH010000001.1 coordinate 4,591, forward strand.
AACCTGTCGATCAATTCCTTTACCTGGCTGTTTCGCACCCTGGCCTCCTCCACCGCAGCCTCATACGTATGGACCTGATCCGTGATCGTCCGCCTGACCAGCCCCTTGGCCGTCATGTTCTGCATGATCTTCAGTGTGGAAGTATAGGCACATTTCTTCCGCTGCGAGATGAGGTCATACACCTCCCGCACCGTAGCCCCCTTGTGCTGCCAAAGGATTTGCAGGATCTCGAGCTCCGCATCCGTAGGCACGCTTTTTTTCTCTTTTTTCATATTACCCGTGTTATCGTACGACAATTGTCGTAGGCTAAGGTAGAAAAAAATCCGGATTCCCCGGATTTTTTGCAAATTTATTTTTCAGCGCGGCTAGACCGCATCCGAAAGAGAGGTAAAAGTAAAATCCCGCACCTTCATCGGCGGCACAAGATAACTCCGGTACGACTCCACACTGATACTCCGCTCCGGCTTCCCAAGCGCGTCCACATTGTTCAGCATGATCACCGGACTCTCATTGAACCGGAAGTTCTTCACCGGGAACTTGATCTCCCCGTTCTCGATATAGAACGTACCGTCCCGCGTAAGCCCCGTCAGCAACAAGGTCTGCGGGTCCACCATCCGGATATACCAAAGCCGCGAAACAAGAACCCCTTTCTCCGTACTCTTGATCATATCCTCGATACTCTCCGTTCCCCCCTCCATGATGATATTACCGGGACCGGGCACAGGGTCGACATTCTTCTTCGACGCCCAATACCGCGAATAACTCAAATTCTTGACGACACCCTTCTCGATCCAGTTGCGCTTGGTCAGCAACTGACCCTCGCGGTTCCAGGTCGACGACGGCAGCTCGGGGTGAAACGGATCAGAATAGATCGTCACCTTCTGATCCATCAACTGCTCCCCAAGCCGGTTGCCGCCACCGGGCTTGCTCATAAAGCTCCGCCCCTCATCCGCGTTCCGGGCGTCCAGCCCAAAGAACATATTCTCCAGCATATAGGCCACTGCCACCGGCTCCAGAATAACGGTATACTTCCCCGGCTCGATCGCCTTGGCGCCGATGGATCCATTCGCCTTGGCCGTCGCGATCTTCGTCGCCGAGAAGGTGTCCAGCTTCGACACGTCGTTAAACCCGCGCGCCGCATAACCCGAACCCGTCCCCTCCTCGTTCCGCGTCGTGATCGAAAAGATCACATCGGTGTCCTTATTGTAGGCAAACAATCCCTTCGAATTCATGATCGCCAGAGAATTGGTGCTGTTTTCCAGATATCCCGCGGCCTGCAGTTTAGCGTCCTTGGACACCTGGATACTCTTGGCAACAGCCGCCGCCCGCGTATCGGGGGTAATCGCTTCCGTCGCCGCCACATAACCGATGGACTCGGGAAATTCCTGCGGTCCCAACAAGGGCATATGCTCGGGATTCTCCGGCGCCAGCTGCGCCAGCTCCTCGCTCCGCCGCACCACTTTCTCCAGCGAGGCGTCATCGAATTCGTCGATGGTGGCCGTACCTGTTTTCTTACCAAAGCTGGAACTGACCGACAAGCTCAGCCTGCTGATCTCCCCCGCCGTCGACACCGCATTGCGGGCATAGCGGATATTCCCGGCCTCCGAACCGTTGAGCGATACTTCGCACTCATCGGCTTTGGAATAACCCAGCGCTTTCTTTAATAGCTTCTGTGCTTCTTCTTTACTAAAAATGGACATACAAATATTTTTAACCTATTTTTCTTGCGGTATTAATTACGTTGACTCCATTGAATCGCGAGGTGGCACTGCCATGCGATACGGCATTCGACTGCCCCGGCTGCCCCTTCCCATCGTTGAAGGCCCCGCCAAGCCGGTAATCCCGTTCGTCGGCAACCGCCGCCAGCGAGTTCCAGAACTCCTGGTTCGTCGCCTGGTAAGCCACATCCTTCAGCATACCCACGATCTTCCCATCCTTGATCTCATAGAAGGTCTGACCGCCGAACTGGAAATTGTACCGTTGTTGATCGATCGAAAAACTGCCGTCGCCGATGATATAGATCCCTTTCTGCACATTCTTGATCATATCATCCACGGAAAGCCGTCCCTTACCCGGCTGCAGCGAGACATTCGGCATTCGCTGAAACTGGACATCGGCCCAGCTCTGCGCATAACAGCAACCCTGTGACGCCTTCAGTCCGATGATATGCGCCTGATCCCGGATGGCCTGATAGTTCACCAGTACCCCCTCCTTGACAAGATCCCATTTGCCGCATTTCACTCCCTCATCATCATAACCCACGGCGCCAAGCGATCCCGGCTGCAGCTTATCCGCAACGATATTCATCAGCTTGCTTCCAAAATGGAAATTCCCCGACTTCCATTTGTCAAGGCTCAGGAAGCTGGTACCCGCATAGTTGGCCTCATAGCCAAGCACCCGGTCCAGCTCCGTGGGATGCGCCACGGACTCGTGGATGGTCAGCCACAGATGCGAAGGATCGAGGATAAGATCATACTTACCCGGTTCGACACTCTTCGCCGTGATCTTCTGCGCGACATCCGCCGTGGCATTCTTCACGTCCTCCAATATATCATAACGGTCTTTATACCGGGTAACGATCCCCTGAACCTTGCTCTCCGGCGTCGGCGTCAGGTATTCATATCCCATCCCAACCGGGCTGCTGAGACTCCGCCGCGTCTGGAACCTGCCGGAAGCCTTGTCTATTTTTGTTACATTGAAATTCGGATAAAGTCGGTGGATATCCTGGTCGATATACGACCCATCGGTCGAAGCGAAATATTTTTGTTCGTTGATGGCAAGCAACGCCGAATTCACAAAACTCGCGCCACCCGACATGGCAATCCCGTTCACTTGCAAAAGCAGATCGATCTTCTCCTTCAGCGGAACCTCGAAGACGTTCTTGATGATCGGCGTCTTCCAGGCCACTTCGCCATAACCCTTTTGCGGGGCAAGCTGAACCGGCTCGGTGATGATCTTCGAATTCGCCTTGGCAACAGCCACCGCCCTGGCTGCGGTCTTGGCCACCCCATCCGGCGTGACGTCATTGGTGGCCGCAAAGCCCCAGCTGCCGTTGGCAATAACCCGGATACCGAGGCCAAAAGATTCCGCATTGGCAATCCCCTGAACCCGGTTTTCCCGCGTGACCACAAATTGGTTGAGGTATCTTCCGATGCGTACATCGGCATAGGTAGCGCCTCCCGACTTGGCGGCATTCAGGGCGATGTCTGCAAGGCTCTTCTTGGTAGCCACATCCATCCCGCCCTGTAGCGCCTCGGCTTCATCGATCATCCGTGAGCCGAAAGGAAGCATTGGCAGAGCAAGGGCCCCTAGCCCCATCCCCGCCATGTGTAGGAATTCTTTTCTTTTCATAGCCCAAGCTATCGAAAATTCAAGTATCAATCTATCCGTTCATCCCGCCCAGCTTTCTCTCAACCCATAAAAAGGCCACCCCCAACAAAAACAACCCCCAAAACCAGACCCTTGAAAACTCCACCCACTCCCGTGAAACCCGATCATGCGTAACCCGCTCATGCGTAACCCGCTCCCGTGTATCCCTGTTCGCCCGTCCTCCGGCCGTCGTATCCCTGTTCGCCCGTCCTCCATCTGCCGAAACCCCTGCAGCCACATAATTCCTCGTCTCCTCCATCCGCCGCATCCGCTCCACACCCTTCCACGCCCCCACCGGCCATACATACCACCACGCAGTATCACCCATCGGCCTGTATACCATCTGCCATCCAGCTTTCTCCGGCCAGTACCTTCCCCGCCAGTCAAAAGGCAACCCCGCATCCTCCGCCAGGTACACCGCCGTTCCCCCGATATCCCCCTGTGGAAAGCCCGCCGCGGTCTGCAACTGCACCTCCACTTCCTCGCCCACCCTCGGCAGCTCAGGCGAAAAACTCCACTCCTCCCGCGCCTCCCCACGCCGCGCCGCCTCTCTCAACAACCCCGACCAGTAGGAAGCATACGCCTCCCGCTCTCCGGAAAGCAACCGGCTATAACTCGTATTCAAAGCTGTAAACACCACCTTCCCTCTTCCCGCAACAAACGCCCCCACTACCACATGCCCCAGGCTATCGCGTGCCAATATCTTCCCGGCCCGGCCCCGCATCACCCGGACCATCGAGTCGAGCCCCGCGCTATCCACCCTCAACAGCAATCCCATCCCCCGCTGCTCGATCTCCCTCCACAACGCTTTCGACTGCACACTTTCGCGAACGGGTAACACCGCCCCATCCGCCACCACCACATCAAATCCCCCAAGCAAACCCGGCGTCAGCACCCCCAACCCCGCCGCCTCCCGGTTCACAAACGCCTCCTCTGCTTTCCCCCGGCTCACGATCGTCCTACTGGCAACAGCGTGCCCATTTCCCGAAAGCCATTTCATCAAAAAGCTATTTTCAAAATCCGGTGAAGCCGCCAGCAATAAGATCTTCAACGGCGCGCCCGCCTCCACCTCCACCGGCAACTCTTCCCGCGCAACCGTATCCTTCCCCTCCACAACCGCCAGCCGGTACACCGCCCGCCCAACCTGCGCCGGTACAGCGCCCAATGAAAAATCACCCGCGGCGGTCATCTTCGCCGAGTCGATCACTTCACCCATCCCCATCAGCAATACGGTGCCCGTCCCCCCTGCCCATCTCCCCTGTACAACAAACCGGTCCCCCCGCTTCAGTTTCCTTCGCCAGTCGACATCCACCACTCCATGTAAAACCCCCGGATGAAAATCGATCGCCGCAGGCCGCATCCTCATCCATTCTTCTTTCCTTAACCCATACCCGAAAACATGCAACCGACCGCCATCCACCCCCACAGTATCCATGTCCATCCCCGGATGCGCCCGCAAAAATTCCCCCACACTGTCCCGATCGTATCCCTCTGTTAATAGCACCCGTTCATCGTTCACAATCCCCCGCTCGCGCCAATAACCGATCGGCAACCCAAGACAAGCCAGCGCCCCGACTGCCACCGCCGTAGCGATAACCCGCCACAACAGCCGCGCCCGGTCCGCCCGCCGCCACTCCTGCCACAACAAAAAACCCAGCAACGCCAGGCAAAGCCCCAATACGATATCGTCCCAGATGCTCATTTGATATATCCAAAATAAAGCCGCTCAAGCCCGCCATCCGCCGCCGCCCCTTGCGCCACCGGCCAGGCCTCCGCCACCGGCAACAACGCAACGATCGCCCTCTCCGCCGCCAAAATATCCATCGCCCCCGGCCCCGCCTCACCCTTCATCGTCTCCGCCGCCAAAATATCCTTCAATCTCCTCATCCCCTCATACCCCGCCAAAAACTTCCCCGGCCTCGCCGCCGCTTCACTGGCCAACCGCCGCTCCACCATTCCCAATATCGCCCTGTCCCCCTCACCCGGCCGCACCCCAACCCGCATCCCCTCCAACACCGCAAGCCCCATCCGCAAAATATCCTCTTTCGACATTCCATCGTCCCGCCCCAACCGCTGCACCGGCGCCTGTATCGCCCCCAACTCCCCCGTCAGCCGCCTGGCAGGATTCAACGGCGTCAGCTTCACCCCCGTCTTCGCAACATAAGCCCTCGACTGCTGCTGCAGGTCCTTCAACAACCGCAACGCCTTATAACAATAGGGCAACGCCTCCCGCGGTTTAAATGTCCGCAACCGCAATTCCGCACTCCACATCTCCGACAAGGTGGCCTTCAGCTGCGCCTTCACCCCCGGCTCAAAAAACGTCGCATCCTCCGCATTATCGTGTTTGTCCGAATAGACATCCAATATCTTCGCCGCATCTCCAAACGCCCCAAACGTCGTCGTATCATTCCCGCCCCGTTCTCCTTCCTGTGCTTCCTCCCCAAGGAACTTCCCATAACGCAGTCGCAACAGCTTCTGGTCGATCCCGAGATCATTGCTCTTATCTTTAAACGCCTGCGCCGCCAGCGTGTCCTTCGCCTTTAGCAACTGCTCCGTCTCAATGATGATCTGCCGCTCACTGCGGAACAACTCCGGCTTGATATCCATCGGCAGCGTCATCCCCTCCAGGCTCATCAGCTGCGCCGTATCGGCAAGCGAAAGGATATACATCTCCGAACGGGATTCCTGCCCCCGATTATCCCTCGCCTTGCAATAAAAATAAAGCTCATCCCCGGGTTTCAATCCAATCGCCGCCAGGTCCAGCACCCGGCTCAACGCATAATGCCTCCCGCCGTCAAATCCCTGGTTCCAGTGCAACTCCTGCTCCTTGAATTTCACCGCCTCTCCCTTGCCGCTCGACACAGTCGCGAAGACCGACGAAGCGACAATCCCATAATCGTCGGCCAATTCTACTTGCAGCGGCACCCGCGTCGGTTCACCGTAATCGATCACGGTATAGGGTTTCGGCCTTACCACCCGCACCTTCGGCGCCTCGTCCTTCACCACCTCGAACCGGTATAACGCCGACAGCTGCCCGCCAACTTTTACCTGGTAAAAACCGGAATGCAGCGCCGTACTGGAAAACCGCCAACGCAAGCCCTCCTCCCTCCGCAACAGCCGAACCGCCGTATCGTTAAAAATAAAGGCAACCGTATCCACAGCCCTCGTGGTTGCTATCTCCCAGCTGATCTGCGCCCCATCCTCTGCGTCCAGCGAAAAATTATCCTGGCTCCGCAGCGCCCTGCCCGTATAAGCCGGTGGCGTGATCCGCACCTGTACCGACCGGATACCGGGCGCCGCAACTTCCCGGATCACCGGCGCCGCCGCCACACCCGAAGCACCGTGTGCCTGAATTCCACTGATAAAAAAACTCCCACACAACGCCATCGCCAACAATCCCAGTGCCCATAGTAATCGCCCGCCCATCGGCCTCGGCACCACCGCCACCAAAAGCCGCCCCTCCACCCGCTCCACCTGCAATCGCTCCAGGACCCCTAACTCTTCCACCGGCCGCAGCAACAATCCACAACTTTCTTCCAGTTCAGGCAGCCGCCGGTCGAGATAACTCGTCACATCGGCAACCCCCATCCGCCACAAAGGGAAAATCAAAAGCCCGACCCCAAAGCACCCGGCAAACAACGGGATCGCCACCCACAACGACCAGCCAAAGCCCGCATGGACCACCGCCGTTAAAAGAACGGCAACCGCCAGCGACAGAAGCAGACAGTAGACGATAGTTTCCGCCCGCCATCGCCGCCAGATAGTTCTAAGCTTTTTGGCGCCCATCGCGAAAAACTTTTATTCGTTCCAAAACAAACAATCCAAACACGATCGCCCACAACACCGGCCGCAGATCGATCCGCTCGTTATAGGTCCGTTCGCGATCTGGTCCCCCGCCATCCGTCCTCCCGCCATCCGTCCGCACAACCGCATAGTTCACCCGCACCGGCGCCACCTGCTCCGCATCGATTACCCGACGATCCATCTCCACTATTCCCATACGCCCAAACACCTCCCGTCCCAACACCACCGGCAACCGCCCATTCCAGGCAGCGGCCGCCCACTCCGGTCTACAGCGGATCACCTGCGCATGGTTTGTCCCTGCGGAAACAACCCGCAATCTCCTTCCCGTATAGTCACCGAGCGCCCGCAACGCCGCCCGCAAATAGTCTCCGTCTTGCCGGTTCCCCCCATCATCGATCACCACTTCCATCGCCGCCGTATCCACAACAACACCCTCATATTCTGTCGCCCTCGACACAACCCGCTCCCGCCGAAACTCCGTCCCCGTACTCCGGCCGATCCCCCGCAACACCAGAATACTGTCGGCGGTAACCCTCCATACTCCCTCCACCCACCGATTCACCGAATCAACCGGCGGATATACCTTCCAGTGAACTTCCCGTTTCGTCTCAGGCCGATCCCCCGCAAACCGGCTCACCAGCCCCGGCGTAAAAACAAAAAAGGTCGCACCCGCGGGCGCAAGCGCATCCGCGCGCCGAAAAGCCTCCCAATAATCCTGTCCGCTATCGATCACATACCGCTCATACCCCATCTTCACCAATGAATCTGCCAATACATTATTCCCGGCTACCAATACCCATCCTTTACCCGCCGCCGCCGGGCGAATAACATAAGGCCCCGCCAGCAGCATCGCCAGGGCGATCACCAACAAACACCGCAGAATCAACAACAAAAGTTGCGTCAACCGCGGACTCCAGGCCGCCCGCCGCGAAGTCCCGGTCAGCAACGCCACACTCCCGATACGCAACACCTTCCCCCGCCGGTCATTCCACAAATGCACGATCACCGGGATCAGCACCCCGGCCATCGCCAACAGTCCTATCGGTTGTAAAAATTGGATCAAATCAACCCGGCCCCCATCCGGCTCTTCAAATATTTCCGCAGCCCCGCATCCATCGGCTCATCCATCCGCATCAGTTGATAATCGATCTGCAGATCGAGACACCGCATCCGCACCGCCGCCAACCAGGCCCCCAACCGCGCCGCATACTCCTCGCGACCCGAGGTTCCCACCGGCACCCTTTCTCCCGTCTCAAGGTCCTCCACCTGGCTATATCCGCCAAGATCCAGCGAAAGCTCATTCCCTGCCAGTACATGAAACACGATGATCTCATGGCGCAACGCAGCCAACAACTCCAGCAACCGCCCGATCTCGCCGGAACGCTCATAGTGATCGGTGATAAAGATCAGCAGCTCGCGTTTCTGCTCGCCAAGAAAGATATGCTTGTATGAGATCGCATCGCCCAACGTCCCTTCCGCCGACAAGCCCTCCAGCTGATAGAACAGCCGCGCCAGATGCTGCGGGTCCCTCCGGGCCGGCAGCGGGAATACCTGGCCCTCGCGAAAAACATATAGTCCGACGGCATCCCCCTGCGAATGCGCCAGCCAGGCCAGCGCCGCAGCAAGATGCCGGGCATAATCCATCTTGGTAAAGTCACCATCCCGGTGATCCATACTCTTGCTGGCATCCACCAGCAACCGCACCGAGATACTCGTCTCCATCTCCGACTCCCGGATATAATACCGGTCCGTCCGCGCAAGCCGTTTCCAGTCCAGCCAGCGCAGGTCATCCCCCGGCTGATAGCTGCGATATTGACTGAATTCCAACCCCGCCCCCTTGACGCTGCTCTTGTTGATCCCCGACATAAAGCCGTCGATCGTCCGGCGCGCCGCCAGCGAAAGGTCCTTGATCGCCAATATATCCTCCGGCCGGATCATTTTAACAATCCTCCCGGCCGGCCAATCGTTTTCATTAAATGCCGCGCCACATCATCGGAATGGATGTTCTCCGCCTCGGCCTTAAAATTCACAAGCACCCGATGCCTCAGCACCGGCAACGCCATCGCATGGATATCCTCCGCGACAACCGCATACCGCTGATGGAACAAGGCCCGCGCCTTGGCCGTAAGGATCAGCGCCTGACCCGCACGCGGACCCGCACCCCAACGCACCCACTCACGCACATACTCATCCGTACTGTCTCCCGGCCGCGTCGCCCGGATCAGCGTCGCGACATACTGTACAAGGTCGTCGCTGATACTCACCTCCCGCACAAGTTCCTGCAGCTGCCGGATCTCCGAACCGCCAAGCACCGCGTTCACCACCGGCTTCCGCGTACCCGTGGTCTGACTGAGGATCATCGTCTCCTCTTCCGCACTGGGATATCCGATCCGGATATACAAGAGAAACCGGTCCAGCTGCGCTTCCGGCAACGGATAAGTGCCCGACTGCTCGATGGGATTCTGCGTGGCAAGAATAAAGAAGGGGCGGTCCAGCGGATACGTCACCCCGCCATACGTGATCTCAAACTCCTGCATCGCCTCCAGCAAAGCCGACTGCGTCTTCGGCGGCGTCCGGTTGATCTCATCGGCCAGCACGATATTGGCAAATAACGGCCCCTTATTGAACTTAAAAAATCTTCTGCCCGTCGAATGATCCTCTTCCAACACCTCCGTCCCCAGGATATCCGTCGGCATCAGATCGGGCGTAAACTGGATACGCCTGAAATTCAAATCAAGCGCCTGCGCCAGCGTCCGCACCATCAGCGTCTTGGCCAATCCCGGCACTCCCTCCAGCAGACAATGTCCGCCCGCCAGCATCGCCACCAGAAGTTCTTCCACGATGTCTTCCTGGCCCACGATCACCTTCCCGATCTCGCTTTTTAATTGTGATAACTTTCCCAACAGGGAGTCCACCTGACTTGCTACAAGCTCTTTATTCATTCCGTAAATAACTTTTAGACATATATGAGGAAATTAGCCATAAATTCATCAACTTTAAAAAAATTACATGACCGGTGAATCCTTTTACATTTATGCGTCTGCGCTACCGGTCCGGCGACTGGGACACCGACCAGCGGATGCCCACTAACCTGCTGAATTCGCTCATCGAATACACTACCATCCCCGTCAACTTACAGGAAAAAGTGGTGGCGCTCGACAGCCCCGATATCTTCCAATATCCTTTTGCCTATCTCAGCGGCCACAAGCTCGTCCAGTTCGACGCACAGGAAAGCGCCAACTTCAAACGCTATGTTCAGAATGGGGGATTTGTCTTCGCCGACGACTGCGACCACGATATCGACGGCCTGTTTGCCCGCAGCTTCGAGACCCAGATGACCACCCTCTTCGGCCCCGCCTCTCTGAAAAAGATCCCCAATAACCACGCGATCTACAATTCGTTTTTTCATTTCGAGAAAGGACCGCCCAACACCGGCTTCGAACTCAACGGCTGGGGCGACGACCTGGTACACGACTACCTCAAAGCGATCACGGTCAACGGCCGCATCGGCGTACTCTACAGCAACAAAGACTATGGTTGTGAATGGGATTACGATTTCCGCAACAAACGCTTCCTGGCGGAAGACAATACAAAATTCGGCGTCAACATCATCTTATACGCGCTGAATTCGCTCGGAGGAGGCAGGCAGTAGCGCTGCTATGAAGCATCCATGCGACGCTCCGTTCATCGGCATCGGGCTCTTCGGCAGCTATTTCGGCACAAATTTCGGCGCCAACTTCATGACCAGTCCCGGCGCCAGCCGGTTCAGCACAAGCGCCACCCATTCCAAACTCGTCTTGCCGATATAGGCTTCATATTTCCCCTTGCGTATCGCCCGCATCATCTTCGCCGCAGCTCGGTCCACCGGCAACCCCTTCTCGATATTCTGCGACGCCACGCCCAGCTTCGACCCGTCCTTCGTGACGGCATTCTGCGAGATATTCGTTTGGATATACCCCGGCGTCAGCACGGTCACCTGGATATTCATCGCCGACACCTCCGCCCGCAAACAATCGAAAAATCCATGCAGCGCATGCTTCGCCGCCGCATACGCACTCCGCATCGGCGTCCCGATCTTTCCCATGACACTGCTCATCACCACAAACTGCCCCGACTTCCGCTCGACAAAATGCGGTAGCATCGCTTTGGTCAGGGCGACATAGCTGAAATAGTCCAGCTCCATCACCTGCCGCTGCACCTCAAGCCCCGTCTCCGCCACATAACCCCGCTGCGTAACTCCGCCGTTATGGACCAGAATGTCCACCTGCCCAAAGGCCCCGACGGCTTCCCGGATCCGCTCTTCAAAAGAAGCAGTATCCAGCAGATCCATCGGCAACACCCGGGTCTTATCGGGATGAGCACACTGCCCCTTCACCCGTTCCAGCTCTTCGGTCCTCCGGGCCGATAACAGCAACCGGGCCCCCGCCGCCGAAAAAGCATAAGCCAGCGCTTCGCCGATCCCCGAGGAAGCGCCGGTGATCCAAACGACTTTGTTCTTCATGGTCCAAAAATAGCGCCGCCGCGCGTATAAACGCGCGGCGGCGACTCTGTTTATCAGCAAACCTAAGTATTATTTGGTGCCGGACCCGGTATTCGGCTCGGGCTGATATTCCGGTCCATCGCTGGAAGAAGACCCATTGCCGTTCGACGGCGAATTGCCGTTATTCTTCGGCTGCTGTTGCGGCTGTTGCGGCTGCTGCGGGTTATAGTTCCTCCGGCTGCGATCGAAATAATCGTGGCGGGCCTGGACGATAGCATTCTCCTTATCCACTTTCAGCTGATCGACCTTCGCCCTTCTCTCCTGACGGGTCAGCGACTTATCGTGCTTCACATCCTTTATCTGCAGGTCAAAGTCGGCCCTGATATCCCGTACCTGCAGCTCCAGCTGTGAAGGCATCGCGCCGTAGCCGTAATAATAAGGGGGATAAGGTGCGCCCCAGGGACCATACCAGCCATAAGGATATCCCCAGGGATACCCAAAGCCGAATCCAACTCCTACCCGGGGTACAACGACAACTCTTCCGCCACCATGATAAAATCCGCCCCCGGCATAGTGGCCCCGCTGGGCCGAAGCGCCAAAGGCGAGCCCAATCGAGAACAATAGAACAAATATCCGTTTCATATTCTTGAGTTTTTTGTTTTCCACTATAGGACTGCAAAAAGGATACTGGGATTAATGCACGAACCACCTATAACGTATTGATAACGTAAAGAAATGTTAACGCGCTCCACCCGTCACATTTTTTTCCTCGCCTCCCATTATTTCAGTAACTTAACTTTCTACCAAATCCATCCTCGCCATGCCAAAATACACCCTCCAGATAAACGGGAAAGCCACCCCCATTGAGGCAGACGAGAAAATGCCCCTCCTCTGGGCCATCCGCGATCTCATCGGCCTCACCGGAACAAAATTCGGCTGCGGCATGGCCCAATGCGGCGCTTGCACCGTCCTGCTCAACGGCAACCCGATCCGCTCATGCTCTATCCCGGCATCTGCCGTCACCGGCCAACCCATCATCACCATCGAAGGGTTGTCGCCCGACAATTCACATCCTGTTCAAAAAGCCTGGATTGCCGAACAGGTCCCGCAATGCGGTTACTGTCAGAGCGGCCAGATCCTCGCCGCCGCAGCGCTTCTTGCTAAACACCCGCACCCCAGCGACGAGGATATCGACACCGCCATGCAGGGAAATATCTGCCGCTGCGGCTGCTATCCCCGCATCCGCAAAGCCATAAAGACCGCCTCCGCCTCCAGCAAACCTGCCTCTACACTCCAATAAACGACTATGCAACCCACCATTCCCGCGCAATCCCGCCGACAATTCATAAAGGACACCGGCCTCTCCGGTCTCGCACTCGTCCTCGGCGCCTACCTGCCCGGCTGCTCCGGCAACAGCGAAGCACCCAGGGTCATCAACGTCTCCGGCACACTGCCCCCCGCTACCGAACTCATGACATGGATCTCCATCGACAAAACCGGCCAGGTTTCGATCCTCAACCACCGCGCGGAAATGGGCCAGGGCTCCTGGCAGGTCGTCCCGCAAATGATCGCCGAAGAACTCGAGGTCAGCATGGAACACATTAATATCCTCTCCGCCCCAGGCAACCAAAAGAAATACGGCAGCCAGATCACCGGCGGCAGCTCCACCGTTAGAGGTTCATACAAACATCTCCTGCATATCGGCGCCTCCGCCCGCGAAATGCTCACCGAAGCCGCCGCAAAAAAATGGAACGTCGATCAAAAGGATTGCTACGCCGAAAATGGCCACATCTTCCATAAACCCACCGGCAGGTCCTTCACCTATGGCCATCTCGTTGAAGACGCCGCAAAACTCCAACCGCCGGCAAACATCAAACTAAAACAAAGAAAAGACTACAAACTCGTCGGCAAACCCCTCCCCCGCAAGGATATCCCGCTAAAGACAAACGGAACAGCCATCTTCGGCATCGATAAAAAGATCCCCGGCATGCTCTACGCCGTCGTCGAACGCAACCCGCGCTTTCGTGGTAAGGTCAAAAGCTTCGACGATACCCAGACAAAAACCATCCCCGGCATCCGCCATGTCATCATAGTAAAACGCACCGTCTTCGATCATCTCCAGGAAGGCGTCGCCGTCGTCGCCGACAATCTCTGGGCCGCAATGCAGGGGCGAAAATTATTGAAAGTGGAATGGGACGACACCGGCTTCGAACACCTGAGCACCGAACAACTCTACGCCCGGATGCACGAAGACCTGAAAAAACCCGGCCTCTCCGACCGCACCGGCGGCGACTTCGAAACCGCCTTTCAACGATCATCCACAAAGGTCGAAGCCATCTACGAAGCCCCCTACCAGGCACATGCCTGCATGGAACCCCTCAACTGCATCGCAGACGTAAAAGACGGCAGCATCGAGATCTGGGGCCCCATCCAGGGACCCGACTGGGTGCAGTCAGATTTGAGCGAACGCATGGGCGTTCCCCTCGATAAAGTCACCGTCAACATGACCTTCCTCGGCGGCGGCTTTGGCCGCAAAGCCTTCCTCGACTACCCCCATGAAGCAGCCGTCATCTCAAAGGCCATCAAGGCGCCCGTTCAGGTTATCTGGACCCGCGAAGACGATATGACCCAGGGCCCCTTCCGCCCCGGCGCCGTATACGCCTGCAAAGCCGGCCTCAGCAAAGAAGGTCAGGTAGAAGCCTTCCAGACAAAGACGGCCACCCAGAACATGAACCACGAGAACCCCGGTGCCGACCTTCATTCTTACAACGGTGACACCCTCGACGGGTTCTGCAGACCCTATTATGACTCTTTTGGCAATTATAGTTTCGCCGATATCCCCACCGTCTCCCCCATCCCCGTGATGTGGTGGCGATCGGTCTACGCATCCACAAACGGCTTCGCCTACGAGAGCTTCATCGACGAAATGGCCCACGCCGCCGGAAAAGACCCGCTCGAATTCCGCCGGCAACATCTCGACAATGATCGCTACCAGGCCCTCATCGACCAGCTCATCACCCTCAGCGGCTGGAAATCCCGCGGCAAGAACCAGGGCTGGGGCGTCGCCATCACCGAATGCTTCAACAGCATCGTCGGCGAAGTGGTAAAAGTATCCCGCAAACCCGATGGGAAAATAAAGATCGACAAGGTGATCGCCCTCATGGACTGCGGCTGGTACGTAAATCCCGATATCATCCGCGCCCAGGTGGAAGGCAGCATCGTCATGGCCATCGGCGCCGCCGTCAAGCATAATCTCCACTTCAAAGACGGCAAGGCCGTCGAAACCAACTTCGACACCTATAATATGCCCCGCATCCACGAGATCCCCGATATCGAGGTGCATATCGTCGACAACGACGAAAAAGCCGGCGGCGTCGGCGAACCCGGCCTGCCCCCCATGGCGCCCGCCCTCTGCAACGCCATCTTCGATCTTACCGGCAAGCGTGTCCGAAGGCTCCCATTCGATCTGAATGAAATCTAAATTATACCCTTAAGGAGCATGTAGCCCTAACCGTCAGTTTTTACAACAGGTAAAGTGGCGAAAATAAGCGAAAACCCCTAGGCTGGCTAAATAAACCCAGCTACCCAAAATACAACTTATCAGGGGCCGTTTACCATAGACCCTGAGGTCCTGTGAAATTTATTAAGCTCTGAAACCCAAGCCGATGCTGTCTATGTCCCTTAAAGCAACAGTACTGGCCTGCCTCTTCTTGTCTTGCCTGGTATACAGCCTGATCCTTATTCTCAGACTGAAAAAGAAAACCCGGCAATTGCAAGTTTCGGCAGACCAGCAAACCCGATTGGCCGATGAAGCGATGCGCACCAAAAGCCTTTTCCTCGCCAACATGAGTCATGAGATCCGAACACCCATGAACGGTATCAACGGTATGTCCTCCCTCCTTACCCAAACCGATCTGACAAGGGAACAACGTGGTTACATCGAAGTCATCCGCAGCTGCAGCGATACGCTGCTCTCCGTTATAAATAATATCCTCGACTTTTCAACGATGGAATCCGGCAAGATCATCCTGGAAGAAAGAGAGACCGATCTTCGGCTCTGCGTGGATGAAGTATTGGAAGTCTTTATGGCCCGGGCCCTGAAAGCCGGCATCCTGCTCCACAGCCGGATAGAACAAGACGTTCCCATCCGCATCCTCACCGATAACGCCCGCCTCCGGCAGGTGCTGATCAATCTCGTCGGCAACGCCATGAAATTTACCGAACAGGGCGAGATTCGCGTCCGTGTCTTTCTTCCATCGACACCATTGCCCCCGGATACCCCACCCGGCCATGTCCAGATCGGCTTCGAGATCCAGGACACCGGTATCGGTATCGACCCCGCCCAGTATACCCATTTGTTCCAGTCCTTCGAACAGGGCGATTCCTCCGTTAGCCGCAGATACGGCGGCACCGGTCTCGGACTCACCATCTCCGACAAGCTGGTACAATTGATGAATGGACACATCAGCGTCGAAAGCGTCCCCGGTAAGGGCTCCACCTTCATGTTCACGATCCTCGCCCATCCCGCCGCACTAAAAAGCATCCCCTCCAGCGTATCCATCCCGATCCTGGCCCATAAATATCCGCTTTGTATCCTGCTGGCCGAAGATAATCCCATCAACCAGCAGCTGGCCTTGATCATCCTGACAAAGATGGGCTATAATCCGATGGTCGCCGTCAATGGGAAAGAAGTCCTGGAGCACCTGGCAAAAGCCCCCTTCGATCTCATCCTCATGGATGTCCAGATGCCCGAAATGGATGGCCTCGAAGCAACCCGTCTCATCCGCCGGGGTGGCGGACATCAGCCCGTCATCATCGCAATGACCGCCAACGCCACCCAGCAGGATCGCGACGAATGCCTCGCCGATGGCATGAATGACTACCTCAGCAAACCGGTCGACCTCGACCAGCTGGTCATCATGCTAAAAAAATGGGGGCATCTGATAAATACCCCCCATAAAGTTTAAGAGAACGCCGGCTGTGTTTAAGAGAACGCCGGCTGTCGCATATCCTTGAACCGGTAACGGATCAGCAGCTTTAGATACATCTTGACGACAAAGTATAGTGTGGTCGGGTTCTTGTCCATTTGGAAGGCGCTCTTCGCCTGCGCAAGAGCCTGCTGCGGATGATGATAACTATGATAGACCATATCCGACGTCCGGGCGAAATACCGCGAATAATGTCGCTTCGCACGCTCATACAACTTCGCACGTTTCTCCGCCGGCAGATAATCCTGCACGATCTCAATAGCTTTCTCTATATCCCGGATATTCTGTCCGTTGCAAAAATAATTACTGGTGATATTCTTCTTATGGACCCGGTATTTGGCCAGATGCCGCGGGGAATGGGCCACCGGATAATGCGCCGCGATCCGTACCCACATCTCCCAGTCCTCCCCGTAATGAAAGGCAAAAAAACCGCCCAGGTGCTCATAGACCCGCCGCCTTACCACCATCGCGGGAGTTTGCACCCGCTGCCCCTCGGCGATGACGCTCAGCCAGTCCTCGATGACACAGGGACGTTCCGATAAAGGATCATTGGGATAAAGCACCTCCGTCTCTTCGTTGACGTGCAGATAGCCGGTGAAGGCAGCCCCCGCTTCGGGGAATTGATTGAAAAGCGATTCTATCTCTTTGTAAAAACCCGGTTTGACAAGATCATCCCCATGTAAAAGATGAACCCACTCCCCGGTACTGCGATTCAGACAGGACTCGAAATTCCGCAGACTGCCCACATTCCTCTCCTGCCGGAAATACCCTACTCTCCCCTTCCCCAATTCCTCGACAACGGCACGGACATCCGCATCCGTACTGCAATCGTCAACCACTTCTATCTGCATCTTATCCGCACCCGGATCCTGTGCAAGCACACTGGACAGCGCCTGACGCAAATAATGGGTGCAATTGTACGTCGGTATCATTACCGAAAACAAGGGCCGCTTTCCTCCGGGTTTAACCGGGGCGATCAAGGGTGGTATTATAGGTATACGCTCAATACTCATAGGGAGAATAGAGGTTGTAAAGCTGAATTTTTAACTCACGCGCAAACAAGATACCAACCTTTTTTCATGTGTCAAAAAGAGTTGGTTATCATTCAATACACTCCCCTAATCATTTATAAACCAATAATTTGAAAGAATACCCTACCCCGTTGACATAATAAACAACGACTAAATACGGTTTCTGCACCCCCATATTCCGTTCTACATTTGTGTAACAAATCAGCAAAACGGCGCTCCGCCGGACTCGAATTGTAAGATTGCCCGCCCGATTGTCTCCGCCATAACCTCGATTGTCTCCGCCACCAACTTCAACGCATTGCCTGCCGACAAACGCTTTTGTTAACAATTTTGTAAAATATAAATGAATAATAGTATGAAAGCTGTAGCAAAGATTCTCGCAGTAGCAGTAACCGCCGCCGTAATCGTAGTTAGCAATCCGACAAGCACACTCGCAAATGGCGGTGAAAACAAAAAGGCTGCAACCGAACAGCAGGTAACCGTAAAATACCAGGGTACCAGCAACAACGCCATCTCCTTTAAGGTAGAGTTCGACAACCCTACCGCCGAAAAGTTCTCCCTGATCATCAAGAATGACAACGGTGACGTAGTTTTCCACCAGCAGTTCAATGACGCTCACTTCTCCAAGAACGTATTCTTCGAGAACACGGATGCCGACATCCACCCGACGTTCATCATCCGCACTGCCAACAACACCGAGATCGTTCGTCAGTTTCAGGTTAGCAAGACAGTAACGGAGAACACAACCGTAACTCTTCTCTAAGAAACCAGATAAAGCAAATTAAAAAGCGGGCCGGTTCACCGGTCCGCTTTTTTACTTATCCGGTACACCCCCTCCACCTGTTTCCACAATAGGGTAACCTACTTCAAACGCTTTAGCCAGGCGATCATATCTTCCTGCAGCCCAGCCTGCACCAGCTTCAGCCGTCCCATGCAATAGGCCCGCAGTTCCTTCCATGGATAATAAGGTCCACCGCCGATCGGCAACCGCACCTCCCGTTCGTTCAACAGGATCTTCACCAGCGTCCCTTCCCCATTTTGATAGACGATCCATTGAATATTGGCACTCAACGGAATGATCTTCTCCGCCCGCCAGTGATCCTGGTAGTGCCCGATGCTCGCCGCCGGCACACTTGCCTCCGGAATACCCAGCAGACTGGCAAAAGGCGAGATCGCCTCGGCATGCGTAAACCGCAACACCGCATCCCTCCCGCGTCCCGCAACCGCCGCATCCGCCGTCTGGATAAAATCCGCCAGCAACGGCGCCGCTATCTTCACCTGGATACCCAACGGGTCTCGCCCCGGCCCCTTCTCCAAAAAATCCGCGGCCCCGCTTTGAAAATCCTCCCAGCTCAGGTCCTCCCGGCTAAAGACAGGCGAAAGATCGACACTGTCCGCGGCAAATCCTCCCGCCCTGACCTCACCCGGCAACGAGAATTGCACCGAATAAAGGTCATACAGGTCGTTCGAAAAAGCCAACGCAACCGCGGGCGTCCTGCCAGCCAGAAACCCCGGCGTAAAAACCCTCGCACCCACCGCAGCAGCAACCGCAGCCGTCCGCGGGTCGTTATCGATCGAATCCATCCCCTTCTTCACCACCGGCCCCTTCTTGTATTTCAGATATGCAGGCGAAAGGTCATAAAACCGCAAAACGGCTTCCTGCGAATCCGCCAGCCGCGTAAAATGCGTCTCCCCACGATACCCGGAAAGCCCCGGCAGAAACGCATCGGCGCTCTGCTTCGTCCTGATCTTATACGTAACCGCTACATCGATTCCCCTGCCCTGAAAAGCCCCGGCACACCGGCTGAACATCCGCTGACCGATAGCCTTCTGCTCGGCCGCCCCAAGCAGGGTGATATTCTCATACTTGCCTTTCTCGATAGCACATAGCCGTTTCACCACCGCACGAACCCGCTGACCCAACGGCGTAAGTCCCCGCTCACCGGCCGCCAGGTCCAACACCCGCAAAGCCCCGGTATCCGCGCCGGCCTTCGTAAGAAAACGCGCCCCATGCCGGCCCACATAGTTCACAAACACCGGCCGATAGCCCGCCGGCACCGCCGTATAGCCGGCATCCGGTGCCGTATACGGGGTCTTCGTCCCTAAAAAGGGCGGCGGGGCCACAGCAGACCGCTGCGCCCACGCCACCCCTGCTACCAGGAGAATCCATTTGAATTTTCTCATGCCCTCTTAATTTGTCGAACTCAGACTCGAAGTAAAATGCTTATTGCCGCTGCCATCGGTGGGAAAAGCGCCCATATCCACATTGGGATCGACCGTATTCGCTCCAAACGACCCGCCCTGCGGCACCGTTCGCAACGCCTGGAAATTCGTAACCCCCTTATGATAGGCCGGGCTGCTCTGCAACAAAGTAAGATCATAACCCGCATCCGTCACGATCGTCATCGGCATGGCCGAAGCAGCCAGCGGCGGAGCAACCGTATTATAATCGAATTGGTCGACGTCGTAGATCTTAAACCGGGGATTATTATCCTTCGGCGTGGCACTCATAATATCCGCACCCTGCTTGACACCCACCCCGTCCACGGAATAGAATTGATTCAACAGATACTGCGCATTCCCGTAAAAGAATTGGTTATTGTAGGTAATGTTCTTCACATCCGCATCCGGCGTGATCCGCATCCCAAACCGGCAGTTGACGATGACATTGTTGTAGATCTTCCCCTGACAGCCTTTCTCATAGTCGATCGACCCGCCACGTCCCGCCTTTAGCTGACGAAAACCACAGTTCACCATCGTATTGTTATACAGGTAGGTCTTGTTCTCGATCGGCCCGCCGCCACTGTTCGAAACCTTAAAGGCATTCGTGGCAGCCCCGATAATGAGATTGTAAGCCACGTCGCCGACACAGCCGTTCTTCAGGTTCAATCCTTCCCCGCCCGTCGTTCCGCAGTCCTCGAAAGTATTCCGCATCACGCTGACATGCCCGTGCAACAATCGCATCCCATCATCCGATGTGCCAAAGATCCAGGAGTCCTCGACAATCACATTCCCATCGATATTGGTATAGGACAGGCTGTTCCGCGGGTCGCCCGGCGCAAACACATTCGGATCCGCCGCGGGCCCCGCAGGGCCACCCGCAAATTCGATATGCGTCCACTTGATGATGACATCCCCACTGGTCTCGCCACACTGAATGCCTCCCCAAAGTCCCTTGCCGATGCTCGCGGCATCCCGCAGGTTATCCGGCACCGTGATATAGTTATTGCTGTCTGCCGACCCGATGCTGATGAGCGAGCCGTTACAGGTGATCTGCGGGCTGGTAGCCGTGGTCTTGCCGTCACCGATGGCAATCAGCCTGGACCCCGGTTGCATAAACAGGGTATCCCCCTGGTTGATCGTAATATCGGAAGAGAAATAATAGGTCTTGCCCGAAAGAAGCGTCCCGGACACCGACCCGGTGAGGCTGTCACTGGTTATCGGATGACTCGCCGACACCTGGGCGGGACTGACATTCACCTTCTC
Source organism: Puia sp. (assembly GCF_036500295.1). NCBI lineage: Bacteria > Pseudomonadati > Bacteroidota > Chitinophagia > Chitinophagales > Chitinophagaceae > Puia > Puia sp. Next base: position 25,749 of record NZ_DASYCH010000001.1, read on the forward strand.
CTCCTTGTGACAGGCGCCAAGCCCGGCCAAAACCGCCGCCGCCAGACCCACTTTAAAAAATTTCGTATACATGATAATATTTTTTGGATTGTTAGAGTTTAAATTTCACACCAAGCAGGTAATTGATGCCGTACGTGTCCTTCCGCATAAAGATGTTCTTACCCGGTGTCTGATAGGGGGCATAAGGATTCACGGTTCCAACCGCATAAGGCTGATGTACCTCCAGCTGATAGGGCGTGTTCAGGAGGTTGTTCACCTTGGCATAGACGTACCAGCGATGTGCCACCCGCTTCTCCAGCGAGAAATCCAACTGCGCAAATTCCTTCTGCCAGATATCATAATTATAGAATTGGGACACCGTATTGATCCGCCCGCTGGTATACTGGAAAGCCAGCTGAGCGTTCAACCCAAGTTTGTTGTCATCCTTGAATAAAAGCGAAAGGTTCGCGATATGCTTGGATTGCCCCTGCAAAGGACGGGTCTCTTCCGGCGTCTCGGTCTTTGTGCCGCCCGCAACCGGGAAAGTATGCTGCTTGGTCGTCTTGATCTTCGAATCGGTATAGGTATAGTTCGCCCTTACCCCAAACCACCGCCAGTACTTCGTGATATCCACCTCGGCACCCTTGTTGGTGGCATTCCCGAAGTTCTCGGGGATATAATAGGTGTTATTGCTGCTCGACTGCGGCTGGCTGGGATCTGGGATATTCGTGATCGAATATTCTATCGGGTTCTTGATACTCTTATAAAAGACTCCAACCAACACCTGGTCCAGCCCCTTGGGATAATATTCATACCGCAGGTCGAAGTTGTCGGCCGTCGTCCGCTTGAGATAGGGATTGCCCTTCTCCGTCTGCCCGCTCTCGGGATCATAAAGCGTATGCGGGATCACCTCATAGAAATTGGGCCGGCCGATCCCCGAATAATAAGACAACCGAAGGGCTTCCTTCCGGTCGATCGAATACTTGATATTCCCGCTGGGCAACACATCGTAATAGGAGATGCCGCCGGTCTTTCCCTTGATGGTATTCTCTACATTGCTGTTCCAGGTCAGGTCCGTATGCTCATAACGCGCACCACCGGTGATCAGCCAGGGACCCGCTTCGATCTTCACCATTCCATATCCCGCACCTACTTTTTCCTGGGCCGTATAGTTCAACGGGTCATCCGAAGTACCCTGCGGGTTCTTCACGACCCAGCCGTTCTGGCTGACATCGCCATTATAATTCTGACCGCCGGGATTCGGATCGAGGTTGTAGACATCATATTCGCTGGTCCGGTTCTTATCGCGGTACATTCCCCCGATGCTCCAGTCCACCGAAGCCCCGCCGATCTTCGACACATATCGCAGGTTCAGATAGCCGCTCTTGTCCTCATCCGTACTGTGCGTAAATTCCCGGCTGGACCCCTGCAGCGTCGGCGGATCCTGCACCTTGGCGCCCGTAACGGGGTCCTTTTGTACACCGCCATCCCAGCTCAGCGTAGACTCATCCGGATTGTTCAGCGTCGCCCTCGAATAGGCCGCCGTCCAGTCAAGGAAGAAATTGCCGCCAAGCGCATGCTCTCCTTTCAAAGTATAGTTGGATATCTGCTGCACCTCATGAAGATCCCGGTTGCTGTTGGAGACCCTGCCAAAACCCGGGCCCACCCGGTTAAGTTCCAGGTTGGTGTCGGAGACATTGCGGAATTCCTGCCGCATCAGGTTCATATAGCCGCCATAAAAGCTCAGCTTATTGTTGTCATTGAACCGGTAGTCAAGTCTTACGTGCGTGCCGCTGCGTTGTTGTTGCACGGAGAGATGCCGGTTGGCAACGCTGGATAAGGGCAATCCGCCATCCACCAGTTGATCGGGTTGTTCAAAAAGCACCGACTTCACATTTCGGAAATTATTCTGGAAACTCCCGGCAACCAGGATGCCCAACTTGTTGTCCAGCAATCTTCCGCCAAGCGACAAACCCAACACTTCCCCAAACGGGTTATGACTCGTACTATGACTGAATGCATTATTGGGAAGATCCTTCATCGTCGCAAGATAACTGCCGCCATTGAGCACCCGGGGCGAACGATTCAGGCTCGCGCCGCTGCTGAATTTCGAGAAGTCCTGGGTAAAGAAGTCATTGGCATAACCCAGGGCCCCATTGGCATTGACACTGAATTTCGCCGGCGCGTCTTTCATGATCATATTGACGGCGCCCCCGATAGCATCCCCCTCCATGTTCGGGGTCAGCGACTTGGTGATCTCCAGTCGCTCCAGAAGATCGGCAGGGAAAATGTCCAAAGGCACATACCGGTTCTTATTGTCCGGGCTGGGGATCTTGATGCCGTTCACCAGCGTGTAGATATAGCGTTTCTCCATCCCCCGGATGATCACATATTGGGATTCTCCATTATTTCCACGCTCCGTCGTAACCCCCGACACCCGTTGCGCCGTGCTGGCAACCGAAAGATCGGGCGATACCTCGATCGCCCTCGCGGACAAAGAGTTTTGTACGATATCCGCACGGCGGTCCGCCAGTTGGGAACCCCGCTCGCTCCCGCGTCCGCCGCTGGAACCCATAACGCTGACAGCCGCCAGCTCCTTGCGGGTAGGCTCAAGAGTAAAGCTCATGGTCTTCCCTGAGCCATCCGCCAGATCCATTTCCTGGGAAACATGTTCGTAACCCACCACCCTTACCGAAACTTCATAATGGCCGGCAGCAATATGCCGCAACACAAAACTTCCGTCAAGCCCGGATAATAAATGGATCTCCTTTTTCTTGCCATCGGCCCCCTTGGTAGAAAGTTCGATGCCGGCGCCCGGAAGGGGCTCCCCCGTTCGCTGGTCTTTTACAGTTCCGGCAAAAGGAGCCGTCTGCGCCTGGCCGGCTATCCAGCCGCCCGATAAAAAAATAAGTAAAGGGATTAGTCGCTTCATATTAGCTAGTTTTTAATTTTCTCCGCCAAAGATGCACTGCCCAAAAAGCACTCGGAAAAAAGGGGAGTGAACAAAACGACAACAGCCCTCAGGACACCGTATACGCACCGGCAGCACCGTTAACATGCTGCACACAAATACTTGTTTATCAATAAACTTAAGTGAAACAGAAACTCCATTATGAAATTGTTACCACAGCGAACCTCGATGCTACACCGACTGAACAAACGTCGCGAGGTTCTCGTCGGCCCCAAGATTGAGCTTTTTCTTCAACCGGTACCGCGATACCCGCAGGCTGTCCTGAGAGATCCCAAGCAAAGTGGAGATATCCGCTGACGCCAGATTGAGCTTTATCAGGGACAGGAGCCGCAGGTCATTACCGGTAAGCTCTTCGGAGTGCCTTTTTAAGGTATCAAAGAATTGCTGGTGCACCTGCCCAAACGTTTCCCTGAATTCATCCCAGTATTGATCATGGTTGAAGTTCTGATTGATCTGCTGGATCAGTTGCTGTAATTGCTTTTTCTGGTCCCGCTTGTCCTCCTTCACCAAAAATGCCAGCCGGTCCCGCAAACCTTCCAGCAGTTGGTTCTTTTGGATCACATGAAGCGTGTAGGACGTCAACCCCTTCACCTTTACCTCCAGTTCCTGGCTCTTCACATCCAGCTCCTTTCTGTCCGTTTCGAGCTCCCGTTTGAGCCGTTCCTCCTCCAACTGCTTCCTGGCCAGCTCGGCCTCCATCCGCTCCTGCTGCCGCCGCGACATCGTCCAGCCAAGCGCCACCAGCAGCGCTACCACGATGATCACTGCCACCGTCACGATCATGGTTATCTTTCGGGCATTCTCAAGCCGCACGATCTCGTCATTCTTCTTGTCGATATCGAACAGGACACTTAAAAATGCCGTCTGCCGGTTATTTTCCTTGCTATAGACATCGATTGTCGCCCGCCGCGACAGCTCCAGGTAATGATAGGCGCTGTCCTCCTGATGCAACAGGTCATACGCCTTTCCAAGGTCGCGATATGCCGCTCCCTTCTCATAGAGGTCGTTGGTCTTCTCCGCCAGCGCCAGGGCCTTCCCCGTCTGAACGATCGCCTCCCGGTACCGCCCCGTCTTCCGGTAAATATCCCCCAGGTTGTTCACCACCTCGATACTCGCCACCTCCTCACCCGCCTGCTCGTACATTTCCAGCGAACGCTTAAAGTAGTCCCACGACGAGTCATATCGTTCCAGGTCCTCATAAATGCTGCCCATGTTCTCATAGATCTTTGCCATCCCCTGCTTGTGCGCGATCCGGCTATACTCCTGCAAGGCAAGCCGCTGAAAATAAAAGGCGCTGTCATACCGCTGCCGCTTCTCAAAAAGATGCCCGATCCGCCCATAAGTATCCGCTATCCCTTCGATATTCCCCTTCTCCCGGTAAATACCCAGCGCTTCTTCATACTGCTTCCAGGCCAGCGGCGTCTGCCGGTTATAATAATAAAGGATGCCCATATCGTTCAGGTTGGCCGCCACCCGCTCCAGATCGGGCGACCCACCCTCCCGGAAAAGCTTATCCGCCTGTCCATGAAAATCCAACGCCTTGGGGAAATTGCCGAGATAATAACAGATCTGGCCCATCTGCTGCAGACAGCTGCCCGTGCCAAGCCGGTCCTTTCGCGCCAGCGCCTGGCTATACATTTCCCGCAACAACAAAAAAGCGCTGTCGGGAAACCGTTTGCTGAGTCGTTGGGTATAGAGCAGCTCAGCCCGGTCGCTCTCCTGCGCGGAAACTCTCAAAGCAGTCAACAATACAACAATAAGAACCAGCCGGCTTAAATAAGACATGGGACGGCAAGTTCGGCCTTTAATATTATGTAATTGTTACCCCCTGCCCCCGTCTGACATCGCCACATCGGAGGCTTTCGCCGCCTCAGGTAGGTGTTTCACCGGCAATTCCCCCAAAAATGACCGCCCCGCCCTTGCCCCGACGCCTTGCACGCTTTATCTTAGTAAGATGAACACGCCAACCAACCAATACCAACCTGTCCTCGAAGTAGAGAACCTGGATGTCCGCTACGGGAACTTCCAGGCCGTTCAAAAGGTTTCCTTCGAGGTAAAAGCCGGTGAGATCTTCGGTCTCCTCGGTCCCAACGGCGCCGGCAAGACAAGCACGCTCAGCGCCATCGAAGGACTGCTAAAGCCAAATGGCGGCGCCATCCGCGTTGCCGGCTACGACAGCCGGAAACAGCCCCTCGAGGCCCGCGCCGCCATGGGAGTCCAGCTCCAGTCCACCAGCTTTCAACCCGAACTGACGATATCGGAGATCATCCGGCTCTTTGCCGGCATCCACGGCATCGCCCTCTCCGCCGAACGAACATCCGCCATCCTTACAGATATCAAACTGGATGACTCGGCGTCAAAGCGCTTCGGCCAGCTGTCCGGTGGCCAGCAGCAGCGGGTATCCCTGGTCATCGCCACCATCCACCAGCCCCCGCTGGTGCTGATGGACGAGCCCACCACCGGCCTCGACCCCCAATCCCGCCGCCAGCTCTGGCTACGCATCGAAGCCATGCGGGAAAAAGGCCACTCCATCCTCCTGACCACCCACTCGATGGAAGAGGCCGAATCGGTCTGCGATCGCATCGCCATCATCGACCACGGCCAGATCATCACCATCGATACCCCCCAGGCCATCATCGACGACAATCGCGATAGACCCGAGGTCATCCGCGCCTCCCGAAAAGGCAAGATCACCCTCGAAGACGTATTCATCGGACTCACCGGCGACGCCATCCGCTCTTAAAAACTCAAGTAAAACAAAAACTCATGTCATCCAGCATAACATCAACCCCAACGATCACCCGGGACAGCCGCCCCACCTATACGCTGCCCTCTTCCGGAACCGTTTTCTCCAGCCTGCTGAAGGCCGATCTCACATCCCAATGGCGTAACCGCCGGGCAAGCATCATGGTCATCCTCATCCCTTCCATCATCCTCATTTCCTGGAAGGGACTGGTCGCCAAATTCGGCGGCGCCTTCGCCCTCTCCAATTGCATCACCGTCGGCCTCAACGCCATCGGCCTCATGGGCTATACCAACGCCGTCGCCCGCGACCGCGACAAAGGCATCTTCCAACGCCTCCGCGTAACCCCCGCCCCCCGCTGGACCATCATCGCCAGCCGTCTCGCCGTCCAACTCGTGATGATAACCATCACCACCCTCGTACTCTTCATCATCGGCTACCAGGTAGACCATATTAAAATGACCGCAACCAATTATATCTTCGCCTTCATCGCAGCCATCGTCGGCGGAGCTGTTTACCTCAGCCTCGGCCAGATGATCGTCGGCCTCGTCAGAAACCCCGAGACCGTCAACGTCACCACCCGTCTCGTGTTCTTCGCCTTTATCATGATCGGCCAGTTCGCCTCCTTCGGCATGCTCGGGATACAAATAGGTGATATCGCCAAATGGTCCCCCTACGGCACCACCAGCAATCTCATCTCCGCCGCCCTTACCCCCACCGGCTGGACAAACGAGACATCCATGACCCTCCTCGTCACCCTCGGCTACACAGCCGTATTCACCATCTTCGGCATCCGCTACTTCCGCTGGAGCACAAAATAAAACACGTCGCCTATTCACTCCGCAGACTCCTCGCCGGATTCGCCATCCCCGCCCGGATAGCCTGGAAGCTAACCGTCACCAAAGCGATCGTCAGCGATAACCCGGCCGCCAGCGCAAACACCCACCACTGGATATTCACCCGGTAGGGATAGTCCTGCAGCCATTTATACATCGCAAACCAGGCAATCGGCGCAGCCACCAAAAACGATACCCCCACCAACTGCAGAAAATCCTTCGACAGCAAAGCCGTAATACCCGTCACCGACGCACCCAACACCTTCCGCACCCCGATCTCCTTCACCCGGTTCTCCGCCATATAGGTCGCCAGTCCAAACAACCCCAGACAGGAGATAAAAATGGTCAGCGCGGCAAACAATCCCGCCAGCGTCCCGATCCGCTTCTCGTCATCGAACTTGCGGCTGTACTCCTCGTCGACAAGCTGATACTCAAACGGATATTGAGGATTATATCTCCGGAAGATGGCCTCCGCCTTCTTCAGATTGGTCTCCGTGGAGTTCTTGGTGTTAAACCGGACATTCAGCACACTATACCACGACTGCTTCGCCCCCACGATCACCATCGGCCGAATCGGCGTATACGGTGACTCGATAATAAAATCCTTGATCACCCCCACCACATGAAAAGCAACATCGTCATCCTTTATTTCCTGCCCGATCGCATCCTTGAAATGCATGGCCTTCACCGCGGACTCATTCAGCAGAATACCAAGACTGTCCGTCGGATAATGCTCGAGATCCAGGTCCCGCCCCTGCGCAAGTTTGACCCCCGTGGTAGCCACCACCCCTTCATCCGCACACTCCCGGATAAAATCGGTCTTGTCATTCGGGTCCTTCCCCCTCCACACAAAACCCCAGGTGTCGCTGTACCGCTGCGTCCACGGGCTGTTCGTCCGGCACACCGACGTCGCCACCCCCGAAGACAAAAGCTCCTGCTTGATGAGTTTGTAATTTTTCCCGATATCTCCGGTCATAAAATGATACATCATATTGGCCCGGTCATATCCCACCTCGCGATCCCGCGCATAGTTGATCTGCTGCGTAACGATCATCGTACAGATGATCAAAATGATCGCAAACGTGAATTGCAGCACGACAAGCACCTTACGCGGGGTCACCAGGGCATTCGCCGCCCTGAACGTCCCCTTCAGCACCTTCACCGGCTGAAACGAAGAAAGGAAAAAGGCCGGATAACTCCCCGCCAATAACCCCGTAAAGAGGATGAACAATACCCCCGACAACCAGAACCAAACGCTGCCGAAGGGAACATGCAGGTGCTTCTCGGTAAGCGCGTTAAAACCCGGCAGGCTGATCACCACGATCCCGAGCGCCACCAATGCCGCAAGAAAGGATAGTAGAACCGACTCCCCGATAAACTGGCCGATCAGCCCGCTCCTCGGCGCTCCGACAACCTTCCGGATACCCACCTCCTTCGCCCGCTTCTCACTCCGCGCCGTACTCAGGTTCATAAAATTGATACACGCAATCAACAGGATAAAGCTCGCGATGATGGCAAACAGCCGCACAAACGTGATCCGCCCGCCATCTTCCACCGCTCCCTTGAAATCCGAGTACAGCCTCCAGCGGCTCATCGGGTAAAGGAACATCTCCCACTTCTTTTCGGTACTGTCATACCGCGTCTTCATTCCCTTTACCTTCGGCGCTATCGAGGCCAGGGTGGAATTGGACCTCAGCAGAACATAGGTCCGGGTGCTGTTGTTCCCCCACCAGATATCGTCATTGCCCTCCTTACGAAGATGCGCCCAGGGCAGCAGGTACTCAAAATCGAACCGCGTATTGTTCGGCAGGTCCTTCAACACACCCGTCACCGTATAATTTTCCTTGTTGTCGATACGCACCACCTTTCCCATCGCATCCTCATTGCCAAACAGCTTTTTGGCCAGGGACTGCGTCACCACCACGCTATGGTTATCCATCAGGGCCGTCTTCGGATCCCCCTTCAGCAAAGGATAGCTAAATACCTGCAGAAAAACGGAATCCACTATATTCCCCCTGATCATCAATCGTTTATCCCCAACACTAAAAAGCAGCCGCCCGGTCCAGTCGACCCGGCAGGCATGCTCTACCTCGGGATAATCCCGTTGCATCGCCGCCGCCGCCACCTTCGGCGTCGTATTCCAACTGTGCACCTCCCCGCTGAACTCCGCCCGGTTCCAAAGCTCATAGATCCGGTCCCGTTTCTCATGAAAATCATCATAGCTCACCTCGTTCTGTATCCATAAAAGGATCAAAACAGCGCTGGCCATCCCGACCGCAAGGCCAACAATGTTGATAAATGAGAACCCCTTGTTCTTCCAAAGGTTGCGAAAGGCGACTTTCAGGTAGTTTTTAAACATGAGATCCTTTTTTTCATAGGACGGCCCATAGGCAAAAATGTTGCAGCAATTCTAACAAAATCCTCACTTTTTCCGCTTTAACAAACCCTCGTACCCTTTCTTTCGTTACTTAGACATACTAAACAACAACTCATGAAATTTAGCATTTGGACACTCGCCATCGCTTTCCTGGGGGTCCTGCCCGCCTCGGCGCAATCAAATAAATACCCGGACCCACCCGTCGTGGGAGAAAAAACAACCTTCCCGATGAAGCTCTCCGAAGCCGACTGGAAGGGCCGCCTCACCTCGGATCAGTTCTTCATCCTCCGCGAAAAAGGTACCGAACGGGCCTTCACCGGGAAATATGACCATTTCTACCAGAAAGGGACATATTATTCCGCCGCCTCGCTCCAGCCCGTATTCAGCTCGGACACCAAATTCGACTCCCACACCGGCTGGCCCAGTTTCTTCGCTCCGATAAACCCCGACGCAGTCCGTCTTGTAAGAGATCTCAGCGACGGGATGGAGAGACTGGAAGTGGTGGACAGCAAAAGCGGCTCCCATCTCGGCCATGTCTTTGACGACGGCCCCTCGCCAACCGGAAAACGCTATTGCATGAATTCCGCGGCCCTCATCTTCGTCCCCGAAGGCCAACCTGCACCCACAAAATCACACTAAAATGAAAAAATTCATCATAACCCTCAGCAGCCTCTTTATGCTGGCGGCCTGCGGCAACTCCCAACCGGTGAACATCCCGGTAAAAGAACAAACAAAACCCTCGCCGAATGAAGCCGTAGCCTACTTCGCCGAAGGCTGCTTCTGGCACTCGGAGATCGTCTTCCAAAGCCTCGTAGGCGTTCGCGATGCAGTCTCCGGCTATGCCGGCGGCGACGATAAACACCCGGATTATGAAAAAGTCTGCACCGGTTCCACCGGTCACGCCGAGGCGGTACAGGTATTCTATGATCCGTCGAAGATCTCCTACTCCACACTCGTAGCCGCATTCTTCGCCAGCATGGACCCCACCGAACTCAATCGGCAGGGTCCCGACGAAGGCACCCAATACCGGTCCATCGCCTTCTATCGCAACAACGAAGAAAAAAAGACCATCGACGAAGAGATCGCAAAGCTCACGGCTTCGAAGAAATATTCCGGTAAGATCGTTACCCAGGTCATGCCCTTCAACACCTTCTACCCCGCCGAGCCTTACCACCAGGAGTATATAAAGAACCATCCCGGAAATCCCTACGTCGAACACGTATCCATACCCGATTGGCTCCGCTTCAAACAAGCCAACAAAGCGACTTTTAACTTCAAGTCCTGATCGATATTTCAATAAAAAGCCGGGGCTGTCTTGACGACAGCCCCTTTTTTAATTTGAGGCGATACCTTTTTTGGCTATATTTAGAAGCATAAGACTTGATTGCCAATGCCGACCATTCAAACTAGCTGCTGCGCGCAGATATTGCTATGCCTATGCATCGCCACATCCGCCTCCGCGCAATCTGCCCCCGCCGACAGCTCCCAGTCCATCGCAACCGCAAGGGCCACCATCTTCTACCAGTCTTATGTCGGGCCGGATGCCGCCATCTATAACGGTATCGTCTACCAGGCAAACTACCGCGACACCCAGGGCGATCAATGGTTTCAGTCGGGTAACCTTACCACCGGAACCCTGATCTACGAAAACCTCACCTATACCCATATCCCATTATTATACGATCTCGTCCATGATCAGCTCGTCATCTCCGACCCCAAAGGCCAGCTCCTCGTCCCACCGCCGGGAAAAGTACGGCAATTCACCTTCGCCGACCACCTTTTCGTGTATCTCTCGGTAAACAACAGCCCCGGCTACTACGAACAGCTGTCCTCCGGCTACGCCTCCCTCTTCGTTCGCCACACAAAAAAATGGGAGGAAAGGATCGAAGGCGCCGAACTCCATCACTATATCACCTCCCACGACGAATATTTCATTTATAAACAGGATCACTTCTACTCCGTAGGATCCGACAAACGCCTGCTCACCCTCCTTTCCGACAAAAAGAAACAGCTCCAGCAATTCCAGAATGCACAGCATCTCCGGTTCAAAAAAGACCCGGCAACGGCCATGCAGGCCATCGTCGATCACTATAACCAACTATCCCACTGACTATGCGCCGGCCCTTCCCGCTCTTCCTTCTTGCCCTTATCCTCACCGGTATAACGGCCCACGCCCAACAACACCCGGCTCAAAAAGGCCTGAACCTAACCCTTAGCCATGTCCGCATCGACAGCCTCGTATCCGGGATCGAAGCCACGCTGCCCGTTCACTTCTACTACGATCCCGCCCAGTTCGACAGCCTGGACATCGTTCTCAGCGTAAAAAATGTCCCGCTCGACCAGCTGCTGGACCAGCTTTTTAGAAATACCCCCTATCACTATGCCATGGATGAGGACGGGAATGTGTTTCTTACAAAAGGCTGGATGATCCAGACCGGCCTGGCCCCCGCCGTCTCCAATCAACCCGATTCAACCTCCCGTACTACCGTCCGCTTCGGCGAAGAAAAGAATCTGCGGAGCAAAGGCAGCTCCGAATCCAAATTGTACGACATCGGCCCCAGAACCAATACCCTGGCCCCCGGAAAATCCGTGATCTCCGGTTATGTCCGCAATACCCGCACGGGTGAGCCCATCTCCGGCGTCGTCATCAGCCCCGAACCACCGGGCGTAGCCACCGTCACCGATCGCTATGGCTATTTTTCACTCTCCCTGTCCCGGGGCCACCACATGCTCAATGTACAGGGCCTCGGACTCCGCGACAGCCACTTCCAGGTGATGCTTTACTCCGACGGGAAAATGGATATGGACCTGCGCGAACAGGTGACCACCCTCCGCGAAGTGATCGTCTCCTCCCAAAAAACCCTCAACGTCAACCGCGTTCAGTTAGGCGTCGAACAACTCAATATCCAACAGATAAAACAGGTGCCCACCGTCATGGGCGAAGCCGATGTCCTCCGCGTCGTCCTTACCCTTCCCGGTGTCAAGAGCGTCGGCGAAGCAAGCACCGGTCTCAACGTTCGCGGCAGTTCCGCGGACCAAAACCTGATCCTCTTCAACGACGCCACGATCTATAACCCCTCTCACTTCTTCGGCTTCTTCTCCGCCTTCAACCCCGAAGTGGTAAAAGGGGTCGAACTGTTCAAAAGCAGCATCCCCGCCCAATACGGCGGTCGCGTAGCCTCCGTGCTGGATATCACCGCCCGCGAAGGCAACAAAAAAGATTTTACCGGCACCGCCGGCATCGGCCTGCTCACCAGCCGCGTCACCATCGAAGGCCCCCTCGACAAAGGCAAAACCTCCTTCATCGTCGGCGGCCGCTTCACCTATGCCGACTGGCTCCTCAATCTCCTGCCCGAACAATACAAACACAGCCGCGGTTCCTTCAACGACGTCAATCTGCTCATCAGCCATAATATCAACGAAAAGAACAATCTCTACTTCAGCGGCTATCTGAGCAACGACCGTTTCAATCTGAATAGCGACACCTTCTATAAATATGGCAACCGCGACGTCAACATAAAATGGAAACATGTCTTTAGCAGTAAGGTCACCGGCTCCTACCTGGTCGGCTACGATCGCTATCAGTACAATATCAACAGCGACGGCAACCCCGTCAACGGTTTCAAGCTGGATTTCGACATCAGCCAGTTCAACGTAAAAGCCGACCACACCTGGTATCTCAATTCGCATAACACGATCGATTTCGGCCTTAGCAGCATCCGCTATATCCTCCACCCGGGCGACTATGAACCCTATAATTCCCACTCCCTGGTGACGCCAAACAAAATGCAGGCGGAATACGGCCAGGAAAGCGCGGGCTATATCTCCGACCGGATCACCGTCACCCCCGCTCTATCTGTCGTCGCCGGTATCCGTTATTCCCTGTTCAACTATCTCGGCCCGCACACCGAATACAACTACCCCGCCGGCCAGCCGAAAACCGTCCTGGACCAACTCGGGTCCACCGAATACGCAAAAGGGAAATTCATAAAGACCTACCAGGGCCCCGAATACCGCCTCTCCGCCCGTTATGCCATTACCAACTCCTTCTCGATAAAAGCCGGTTACAACTCCCTGCGCCAGTACTCCCACATGCTCTCTAACACGACCTCGATGGCGCCTACCGACATCTGGAAACTGAGCGACCCCCATATCCGCCCGCAACTGGGCGACCAGCTGTCCCTGGGTTTCTATAAGAACCTTCACGCCAACAGCATCGAAACCTCCGTAGAAGTCTATTATAAAAAACTCCACGACTACCTCGACTACCGCTCCGGCGCCACCCTCATCCTCAACCCCCATATAGAAACAGACGTCCTCAACTCAAAAGGCAAAGCATACGGCGTCGAGCTGAGCATCCGCAAAACCGCCGGTAAGCTCAACGGCTGGGTTAGCTACACCTGGTCCCGCACCTTCCTCAAAACCGACGACCCCACAGCGGGAGAAGTAGTCAACCACGGCAACTGGTATCCCGCCGACTTCGACATTCCCAATGATGTTTCGGCAGCACTGAACTATAAGTTCAACCACCGCTTCAGCGTGTCCGGCAATATGCTCTACTACACAGGCAGACCCATCACCCTGCCCATTGCCGAATACCTTTACGCCAACTCGGCAAGAGTCCTCTACTCCGATCGCAATGCCTATCGTATCCCGGATTATTTCCGTGCCGACTTCTCCCTGAATATCGATGGTAACTATAAAGTCCACCAACTGACCCATAATTCCTGGACCATCGGCGTATACAATCTCACCGGCCGAAAGAACCCCTACAACGTCTATTTCGTCTCCGAGCACGGTGCGGTCAACGGATACAAGCTTTCCATCTTCGGCAGCGCTATCCCATTCGTTAATTTCAATATTCATTTCTAATGAACCATTATAAAACACTCTTCCTCATATTGCTGATTGCGTCGCTGGGCTGCCGGCAAACCTATCAGCCGCCCGCCATCGCCAACCCACCCGATTACCTCGTCGTGGAAGGATTTATCAATACCAATGCCGGCGACACCACGTTCTTCAACCTCTCCCATACCGTAAAGCTGGATACCAACGCCTACCATCCGGAATCAGGCGCAATGGTCACGGTGGAAGGCAACGACAACAGCTCATTCCCATTGAGAGAAATTACTCCCGGGATATATGGTTCGCAGCTTCCCGCACTCAACTACAGCGTTCCCTATCGCCTGCATATCGTCACCGCGGCCGGGAAACAATACGCCTCCGATTATGTCCAGCTCGTCGCCAACCCGCCCATCGACAGCATCAGCTGGAAACGACTGGACAACGACGTCCACCAGGGAATTCAGATCTATGCCAACACCCACGATCCGCAGAATAAGACCCACTACTATCGCTGGGACTACTCGGAGACCTGGGAATTTCATTCGCCTTACTTCGCTACCGTTAAATATGTCCCCGGCACCGGCCTGGTGGGATACTCTCCGAACACGATCACCACCTGCTGGCATAGCGATCGTGCCACCGGTATCTTCCTCGGGACATCGACCCAACTCTCCCAGGACCTCATCTATGAGGCCCCGCTCGTCCTGATCCCCATCGGCTCCCAGCAGATCACCGTCCGTTACAGTATCCTCGTCACTCAGTACGCACTGACACAGGAGGCCTTCAACTGGTGGCAGATCCTGCAAAAGAACACAGAACAGATCGGCTCCATCTTCGGCGTCCAGCCCTCCGCCAATAAAGGCAATATCCGCTGCCTCACCGATACCGCGGAAACGGTCCTGGGCTTCGTCAGCGGCGGCAATATTCAGTCACAGCGTATCTTCATCACAAACGATCAGGTCTTTCCCTGGTATTATGACCCCGATTGTCTGGATCAAAAGGTCACCAACAACATCGATAGCCTCAAATATTGGTTCAGCATCGGTTACCTGCCCTGGAGTCTCGACCTGAGTCCACCCAACAAGGCACATTTTGCCTATAAGACCTGCGTGGACTGCACCCTCACGGGCACCAATGTAAAACCCTCTTTTTGGTAACAGCACAACCGCCAAAAACAAAATGAAAAAACTCGCTCTCCTGCTCTGCCTTCTTCCCGCCCTCCCCGCACTGGCGCAATCCGATGCCCTCAACTCCGTGCAGACCCGCGCCGATACCTGGCAGAACGTCGTGTTGCAGGAAAAGCTTTTCGTTCATATCGACAAACCCTTCTACCTCGCGGGCGAACTGCTCTGGTGCCGGCTTTATTGCGTGGACGGTAATACCCATCGCCCGCTCGGCGTCAGCAAACTGGCCTATCTCGAACTGCTGGACATCGACAACAAACCGGCCCTCTCGGGAAAAATAGCCCTGGAAAAAGGGTTTGGCGAAGGCTCCTTCTTTATCCCTCCCGGTATCCCGACAGGCAATTACCAACTCCGGGCCTATACCAACTGGATGAAAAACTTCGGCCCGGAAACCTTCTTCACCCAACCGGTCACCATCGTCAACACCATCAAAGGGATCGATACCGCCGCCCTGACCCACGCCGACACCGTAGCCAATCCTTTTTCCCTTTCCTTCTTCCCCGAAGGCGGCGATTGGATCGCAGGTCTGCCCGCTACCCTCGCCTTCGAAGCCACCAACGACCAGGGTAAGGGTATCGAGGCCGAAGGCGCGATACTCATCGGCGCCAACGACACCGTCACGACCTTCCGCCCGCAAAAAGAAGGAATGGGAACCCTCCACTTTACCCCATCCTCCGGCCAGTCCTATAGAGCGATCCTACATTGCCCCGACGGGATCACCCGCACCTGGCCCCTTCCACCCGTTCTGCCCCAGGGCTATTCCCTCCACCTCCGCGAGGACGGCGGCCCTGATCTTACCCTGATCATCCGCGCCAGCGCCGGCCTCAACCCACAAAATACCCGGCTCTTCGTGCATTCGGGAACCCGCTCCGCCTTCACCGGCCGGCCACCCACGATTGCCGGCGACTCCGCAGTCTTTACCATCGATAGATCCGGTCTCCAGGATGGCAATACCCGGTTCACACTCTTTGACGCCGCCGGCCGCCCGCAGGCCGAACGGCTCTATTTCATTGCTCCCCGCAACAAACTGAACATAACCGCCGCCACCGACAGACCCGAATACGGCATAAGACAAAAAGTAAAACTCGATATCTCCGCATCCGACACCTCCGGCGCCCGGCTCTCCGTCGCCGTCTATCGTCTCGACTCCCTGCAAGGTTATCCCTCAACCGATATCCTTCGCTATCTGTGGGGATCCTCCGAGTGGATCGGCCGCATTCCCACCGATCATCTCTTCGATGACCCCACACTCGCCGGCCTCTATTGCTTAACCCATGGCTGGACAAGGTTCCGCTGGAACGAGGTCCTCTCTCATCCCTCCGGCCCCCGCATCTACCCGCCCGAGATCCGCGGACAGTTTATCACCGGCCGCCTTACCGACCCCCATACCGGCGCCCCCGCAAAAGAGGTCACCACCTGGCTGTCTACCCCCGGCTTTACCTTCCAGTTCGCTTCCACCCAAACCGACAGCGCCGGAAAATTTCAATTTGATATAAAAGATTTCTACGGCAGCGATGGCATCGTGATCCATACCGGCACCGACGGATACCCGTATAAAGTGGAAGCCTTCAGTCCTTTCTCCGAACAATACGCAAAGAACCCGATCCCGGCCTTCCATCTCGCCCGCGGACAGCTTCAGGGGCTGACCCGGCACAGCATCGGCATGCAGGTACAAAATATCTACACCGGCGATAGCCTCAGACACTATACCGCACCACGCATCGACACGACCCCGTTCTACAGCCACGCCGATTATACCTATTTGATGGATAATTACACCCGTTTTACGAGCGTGGAGGAAGTGTTGCGCGAATACGTTCGCGAGATCAATGTCACCCAACCCCGCGGTCACCTCCATCTGGTAATGCTGAACGAGCCCTTACACTCCACCTTCACCGACAACAAAACGCTCGTACTCCTCGACGGGGTACCCGTGCCGAACGATCGCATTTTCACCTATGATCCACTGAAACTAAAAAGACTGGACGTGATCCCCCGCGAATATATTCTCGGCCCCTCCCATTTTAGCGGGATCGCCAGTTTCACGACCTATAAGGGCGATTATGAAGGCCTGGAACTGGACTCCAGCTCCCTGCTGATCGAATACGAAGGAATGCAATATCGCCGGCAGTTTTATGCACCGGCCTATAATACAATCCGGCAGACGCAAGGGCGCCTGCCGGATTTCCGAAATGTCTTATACTGGTCGCCCGATATCCACACCGGGATAAATGCCACACCGGTTGAATTCTTTACCTCGGACCTCCCCGGGAATTACCTCATCGTCATCCAGGGCCTTTCCGCCGATGGCCGCGCAGGAGTCACCTACCGGCAATTCACCGTAAGACCCGCAGGCTCGGCCACCCGCTGATCCTACCATCCAATCCCATAATCCTCCCCGTTATTACTGCTGCCGCCCCAAAGGGTCCCATGTTTCGAGTCGATCATGATCGCATTGATGGGCCCGCTGGTGCGGTCACCATAAGTGGAGATATACCCCATCTTTCTCAGGTCCTGCCGGACATACGGCGGAGTCACATTCCCCAAAAGGATATGCCCCGGACGCGGCCGCCGGTCTTCCATCCGCTCTCCACCAAGCGAAAGCCATAGCTGATCGGAGTTGACATTAGGCGCTTCCGTAGCCTGCTGAACCGTCATCCCAAACTCCACCATATCGAGGAAGAATTGCAACAAATTCTGATCCTGCGTATCCCCACCCTGGACACTGAAACAGAGATACGGCTTGCCATCCTTCAGGGCCAGACTGGGACTGAGCGTTACCCTCGGCCGCTGATGGGGCTTGACGACATTGAACGGATCGATGATCGAATCCAACACAAAACTCTGCATCCGCTGACTCATCCCCACACCCGTATGCCCGGCAACACAAGCCGGATTCCAGCCACCGCTCGGCGTCACCGAGATCACCCAGCCGTCCTTATCCGCCGCTTCGATACTCGTAGTCCCCCGCCACAACCGGTCGTGATAAAGTGACTCATCGATCGGTACCCCCGGAGTCGTATGATCAAAAGCAAGATCATTGCTCCCCACCAACGCAGCACCCGAATTCATCGCTCCACCCGTACTCGGCGCACCCATCCCGGGACGCCCGCCGCCCATGGGCATGTGCGCCCTTTCCTTCAACAGTTCGGTAAAAGGATTCGTACGCCCTTCGAATGGATACGGATCACCCGGCGCCGCCATCGCATCGTTACGATCGAAGTTGATCAGCTTCGCCCGGTCCTTCGCATATTCCTTACTCAACAAACCCTTCATCGGCTGCCCCGTATTATTATAGGGATCCCCATAATAGAAGTCCCGGTCCGCAAATGCCAGGTTCATCGCCTGATACACCGTATGGATATATCGCGTGCTGTTAAAGCCCATCCCCTTCAGATCGAAATTCTCCAGGATATTCAAGGCCTGCAGCATCGAAGGTCCCTGCGTCCACTGCTGCAGCTTATATACTTCGATACCCTTGTAGCTCACATGCATCGGCTCCTCTTCGATCGGCTTCCACGCGGCAAGGTCCTCCATCGTGATCAAACCGCCCTGCTCCTGACAACCCCGCACGAATTCCTTTGCAATATCCCCCTTATAAAACCGGTCATAAGCGGCATAGATCGCCTCTTTCCGCGTCTTCTTGTGTTTTAACGCATCCTGCTCCGCCTCTACCATCTTGGTAAGGGTTTCGAGAAGATCCTTTTGCACAAAGACCTCCCCCGCCTCCGGCGCCTCCCGCTTCTCACCGGCATGCGGCAGGAACAGCGCCTTACTGTAGGGCCATTCCTTCAACCGCCGCTTCTGCCCTTCAAAGCTGTTCGCCGTCTGCGCCTCTATCGCATACCCCCTGGCCATCTCCATCGCCGGCGCAAGCACCTCCTTAAGACTCATCGTACCATATTCCGCCAGCATATAACAAAGCCCACCCGGCGTACCCGGCGTAACGGCCGCCAGCGGACCATACTCCGGCGGGAAATTATATCCCTTGCTCTTGAAGAAAGCCGGCGTCGCACCCGTGGGCGCAAACCCAAGCGCGTCAATCGCGATCACCTTGCCCGTCTTCGGATTATAGATCAACGCCTGCGTCTCCCCACCCCAGCTAAGCACATCCCACATGGTACACACCGCACCAAGCATCCCACACGCCGCATCTATCGCGTTTCCCCCCTTCTGGAAGATCTGCGCCCCCGCCTCGGCCGCCAACGGCTTACCCGTCACCGCCATCCAGTGATTTCCATGCAACGGCGGCTTCTCGGTCGGTTGGGCTTGCCCGGATAAAGAAATAAACAACAAAGCGGCCACGCCGGTCTTAGTTAGTTTGGTCCACATCTTTTAAAAATTTTATAAGTCCAGGAAAATAATGCGCCTGATCGTCCCACATATCACAATGACTCCCCTGCGGACAATATACATAACTCCCATTCTTCACCTGCTTGCTCATCCACTCCATGTACTTGGGGTCCATCGTGTCAAACTCCCCGCCAATCGTCAGCGTCGGGACCGTGATCTGCCCCAGATCCTTGCTCCGGTCCCAGGTGATCAGCCTGCCACCCGTCTTAAACTCACTCGGCCCCTGCATCGTGACATAGATCCCCTCGCTAAGATGGTTGAACATCCGGTTGATAGGGTCCGGCCAGTCCGCCAGCCGGCACAAATGCTGCTTGTAGTACTCCTTAAAGACCAACGCCTGGTATACACTGTCCTTATATAAGCCCTTATCCTCATACGCTTTCAGCGAGTCCACAAGAGATTTCCGCATCTTCGAACGCAATATGCCATTGTATTTTTCATACTCCGGCATACTGGCCATCATATTGGAAATGATCAGCCCCTTTAGATTCGCCTGGTACTTCAGCGCGTATTCCATCGCAAGGATACCGCCCCAGCTATGACCCAACAGATAGAAATTATCCTTGTTCAGACCCAGAGCCTGCCGCACCTGCTCCACTTCCTCCACAAAATGCTCCGTCGTCCACAGACTGCTGTCATTGGGCCGGTCGCTATACCACGAGTCCAGCTGATCGTAATAAATAAACTCGATCCCCTCCTTCGGCAGGAAATTCTCAAAACATTCAAAACACTCATGCGTCCCGCCGGGTCCGCCATGCAACAACAACACCCGGATCTTCGGGTTATGACCAAACCGCTTGGTCCATACATGGAACCTGCCCTTCGGCGTGGTGATCTCCACCATCTTCACATTCCCGGTCTGTACCCCGGAATCCTGCGTAGCAAAATAATCAGCCAATCCGCGTCCCGGCACAGGCTGGACACAGGAGGCAAAGCAAATCAATACAAGGACGAATAAAAAGCAATATCTCATAAGACTCATTTTTTGCGTAGTGAAGCAGAAAGGTAAAATCCGTATAACATTCATCAAGATCGGGAAACCGCAGAAAGAGCTTCAATTTAAGTAAAAATCCTACATTCACTCCATGAAAAAGCTCCTACTACTTTTGCTGCCTGCCTTTCTGATCTCCGCGCGCGGGTTGGCCCAACTCCCTGACTCAACCGAAGTCGATTACGAATTAAAGGACTTCAAATTCGAAAGCGGCGAAACGCTGCCCATACTAAAGCTGCACTACACCACCTTCGGCAAACCCATCAAAAACGCCAAAGGCCAGGTCACCAACGCCGTCTACATCATGCACGGCACCACCGGCAACAGCCACAACTTCACCGGTCGCCAGTTCGCCGGCAATCTCTTCCTGGCCGGCCAGTTACTCGACGCCAGTAAGTATTTTATTATCCTTCCCGACGGCATCGGTCATGGCAAATCCAGCAAGCCCAGCGAAGGCCTGCATATGAAATTTCCAAAATATACCTATGACGATATGATAAAGGCGGACTACACGGTCCTCACCGAAAAGATGGGCGTCAACCACCTCCGCCTCATCCTCGGCACATCCATGGGCGCAATGCATTGCTGGGTATGGGCCGAAACCTATCCCGACTTCATGGACGCCTGCATGGCCAACGCCAGCGAACCCGTCGAGATCGCCGGCCGCAACCGCATGACCCGCTTCGCCGCCATCCAATGCGTCGAGAACGACCCGGCCTGGAAAAATGGTGAATATACAGAACCACCCGCCGCTGGCCTGCGCGGCGCCTACACATCCATGATGTGGATGACCAGCAGCCCCTGGCAAATGCAACGCCACGAACCGACCCGCGAACTGGCCGAAAGAGCTTACAACAGGAGCGTGGAAGGCTTTATCAAGCGCCAGGACGCCAATGACATGATCTACGCCTTCGACGCATCCCGTTTATATAACCCCGAACCAAATCTGGAAAAGATAAAATGCGTCTTCTATGCCGTCAACTCCGCGGACGATGAATGCAACCCGCCCGAAATGAACGTCATGGAACCCGCCATCAAAAAGGTGCCAAAGGGAAGATATATCCTGCTGCCCATCACCGAAAAAACCACCGGTCACGGCACGCATTCCAACCCCACCATCTGGGGCAACTATTTAAAAGAATTACTGGACGCCAGCGCATCGAAATAGCAAGCGAAAGATCGATCATCGGAACAACACGACGGCAAACCCAACCTTTCCATTGGCGTTCCCGTTGACATAAATGTCATACGGGATCACCACCTGGTCCGGCGCCACCTGCCGTGAATTCTGGAAGTCAAGCGTATTCTTCAAACCCCAGAAAAGGATACCCTCATTGGTCACCTGTTCACCGCGGGGATCGATCACCGTTGTGGAAGCAAACATCTTTTCCCCATGGATAAAGCTGTTGTACAGGAGCACGATCCGGTCCTGCATCGGCACCATCATGTAGGAAAGATTGGGGGAGTTCAGCTCCGTCACCTGCGCCTGACTGATCATCCCGCTCCAACAACTGTCCCTCCTGCTGGCCGGGAAAAAGTACAGGCTTAGATCGCCGCGATCATGATACACCGGGTTTGCCGTCGCCCGGTACCGCGCATATCCATACCTGGGCTCGGGCAGCCGCATCCGCGCAGGCGAAGGCCCCGCACTGGCATCGGGGATATCATTGGACGCAAACAGAAAGGCCGGATCCCACCCCTCATCATAGTCCTGATCATCCATCTCCCGCTCATAAGCCCGGCCATATTCCTTCATCAACAAAAATCCCCGGCCCGGCACCGCGACAAAATTCTCTTTCACCAGGTTGTCGTTTCTTATCCGCCGGCCGCCGAGCGTGTTCAACCGGTACGAGGAATCAAAACTAAAGGTCTTCGTCCTCATAGAATAATGCACAACCTGCACATTCTTCAATGGCGAATAATGAAAGGTGGAAAGGATGCCCGCAACCGCATCTCCGGTACCATTATCGATCGACAGGCAGATATCCTCCATCATCGAAGTCCCCGGCAACATAATTTCCCGGCAGGAGATCGCGGTGTCCACGGGTGAAAACTGGTAAAGATTGAAATTACTGTTCAACCGCGAAGGCGTCAGCATCAGCCACTGCCCGTCATCGGCTAATTTGATCGGCGTCTTATCGAAGTCTTCCAGCGGATAAGTGGAATAGTCGTCCTGGATGATCGGCTGCGTCAGAAAAGGATGCCGGTAAACCCGCTGAGACAGCAGATGCCAGTCCTGGTCGTATAAAAAGGCATGCAAACGGGGCGGCGAAGAAGAAAGGAATTCAAACCCCAGCAGCAGACTACGCTTGCGGTCCAGGCTGCGCACCAGCATAAAACTCGTGCCCGGCTCGGTAAAGGGAAAGATCCCGATCGTATGATCGGGCTCGAGCGCCTCGCCCCCCGCCTCATACCGCTGCAACCTTACCTCCGTCTCACGCCCGCTCCTCAGCAGGTTGATGCGATCAAAGTGCTCGTCCGCCACCACCAGGTATTCCCGGATGGAATTCATCGTATAAAGCGGGTCCTCGATCATCCCCTTCACGCCCATCCGGCCATCATAGACCACAAAATCACGTTCTTCGGTAGTCGAAAATTCATTCCCATGACGGATCATCCGCTTCCGGTTGATCGCCGACACCCAAAAGTAGTCCCCGACTTTTCCCAGCATCTCCTGACGAAGCGTAAACCGGTCACTGTACGGCTCGCAATACGAAACCTGTTGGGCAAAAAGAGAAGAACAGCTTAGTGATAATAAAGTGTGTAGTGTTATCGTCATCCGCCATCCCATACCGACTCCTTCTTCTTGAAGTTAATTAATATTATTTAATACATCGGCCCACCCGCAGCATTCCTGCAATGGGAAAATTTTTCCTTTCCTGGGAGAAAAACGGCCATGCTTTTATTCCTGCCGTTTCGCATAACAATGGATACAGAATCGTAAACACCTAAAAATCAATAGGGTAAAAAAGATTTTTGAACCCCGGGGTCCGGTTGCCCGTTCCGGCACGCAGGTTGCCTTATACTATTCGGTTTTTCATAGGATATTGGATTTAAAAACGGGGCTGGATTTCTATCCTGGCCCTTTTTTTTTGTTTTAAATTTGTCTTCATGCGTATCGCATTGTCCATCATCCTGGGCCTGTTCCTATCCCTTAAAATATCCGCCCTTCCTACGGTCAAAACCGGCGCCCTCCCCGGCTGGCTCTTTATCACCCATCCCAACCTCGAAAAGCAACCCGCCCGGGACGAGATCAGCGACGGCTACTACTACCAGCTCATCGATTGGCAGACCAGCCTCCCCAACAAGACCAGATACATCCACTATATCATAAACATCGCCAATGAATCCGGCGTCCAGAATGCCTCGGAAGTCTCCGTCACCTTCACCCCCGAATTCCAACAGGTTGTCTTCCATCGGATCACGATCATCCGCGACGGCGCCACGCTCAACCGGCTGGATGTTTCCCGGATCAGGGTGATCCAGGAAGAAAAGGATGCGGACGAGTTTGAATACAACGGATTAAAAAGGGCGTTTATCACCCTGAAAGATGTTAGGAAGGGAGATCGGATCGAGGTAGCTTATTCGATTATCGGCTTCAATCCCGTTTTTGGAAACAAATATTCCGACGACTTTTCCTTTAGCAGCAAAACGGCCGTTTGTAATTATTATGAGACGGTTCTCACCACCGCCGCCCGCCCCCTCCGGATCCTCCCGGTCAACAATGCGCCGCAACCCACCGAACTGCACCAGGGCAACAACATCATCTATACCTGGACCAATCCCAATCTTGAAACAAAGGACGCCGGCGACAATACCCCCTCCTGGTTCGACAGGGCACCTACGATCTATATCACAGAGTACAAAAATTGGGCAGAAGTGATCGACTGGGGACTGAATACTTTTAATCACTATCGCTTCACCCTCCCTGCCGGCCTGCAACAAAAGATGACCGGCTGGAATACCCGGGCAAAAGGCAATAGAGACCTCTTTGCCAATATCGCCGCCCGCTTCGTACAGAACGAAGTTCGCTACCTCGGCCTGGAGATCGGCGTCAACACCCATCAGCCCCATGCCCCTTCGGATGTATTCAACCAGCGCTTCGGAGACTGTAAGGATAAGGCCTTGTTACTCACCGCGATCCTAAAGCAGGAAGGGATCCCTGCATCCGTAGCCCTCGTCAGCACCGACACCCGCGGCCACCTGGCTGACATCGCACCCTCCCCCGGCGACTTCGACCACGCCATCGTCGCCATCCGGCGATCAAAAGGAGTCTACACCTATATCGATCCAACCAACTCAGACCAGCGTGGTGAACTGACTAATCTCTTCATCCCCGCTTATGGTTACGCACTGGTCCTGGAAGAAGGCGAAACCGGGCTCCAATCCGTCACCCCCGGCCACATAAATGACTTTACCATCTCCGAACAGCTGATCACCAGATATTCCGACAGCTCCCGATTCAACATCACCTCTGTCTACACAGGCGGCGCGGCCGACGATGTCCGCAGTTCCTTCGAAGAAGCCAGCCTGAAAGACATCGAAGAAAGTTACCGCAAATATTATGCTCCACTTTTCGAGGGCATCCACCTGACAAGCCCCATCACCTATACCGACGACAGCATAAAAAACGAATTCTCGGTTCACAAACAATACGCTATCCCGCATCTATGGAACTCCGATAAAAAGGGCAGAAAATATTTTGACTTTACCGCAAGGATATTGGATCAGGCGTTCCCCGACCCCACAGACGCAGCCGAAGACGAACCGCTGGCCCTTCAATATCCCTACACCGTTCACTATACCTTGAACATAACCTTCCCGGAAGCCTGGGAGTTCGGCAGCGGCGAATTACATATAAAAAACGACTCCTATCAATTCGATTTCACCCCGGTCGTCAAAGACAGCAACATGACGCTCGTCTATGTCCTGACAACCTTCAAAGACCATATTCCAGCAGCCGACATCCGCCAGTATAAAGAAGATTACAAAAATATCCTTGGAAAGGTTTCCTTTCAGCCCTTCAAGGCCACCATCCCCGACGCCTCCGTTTCGGCAGGATCCCCAACTTCAAAGCCCGCCGGCTCTCCGGCCGTCGTCACCCACGTCTGGAAGGTCTGCTGGCCCGCCATCTGGCTCACGTTTTTCTTTTCGCTGTTCTTCGCCCGCCTCTTCATCTGGCTCAACCCCCGCAGCGAAGAGACCCTCTACGCCCCGGGTACCGGCTACCCCCTCGGCGGCCGGGTTATCCTGCTGGGGTTCAGCATCGGCCTGAACCTCCTCATCGAGGGACTCGAGCTCTTCCGCGGGAATTATTACAGCAACGCCAATTGGAACCTGTTCGGCAACGCCGGCGGATCCAACCTGCAATACCTGTTCATCTCCGACCTCGCACTCCACCTTAGCTTTATCGCCGGCGGCGGAGCCGTATTATTCTGGTTTATAAAAAAACGGGACATCTTCCCGCGCATGTTCCTCTGGTACCTCGGCATCCTTCTCTCCGGCCGTCTCCTCCAGGCCCTCCTCTATACGGTCGTCCCCGTCCCCGCATCACTCAACACCTATACCTATGAACTGACCGGGCATCTGCTCCGCACCATCACCTACGCCGCCATCTGCGTCATCTTTGTCCTCCGCTCCGGCCAGGTAAAAAGCACCTTCCTCGAACCCTTCCGCGAACGGATCCGTTAAAAAATAGGGGGCCACTCAAGACCCCCCTGTCATTATTCTTTTATCAAATACCCAAACAACCCATCAGTTTCCTTAGCCGGTCCAGCCGTAAAGTACAGCCGCATCGGATCGATGGCAGTCGCCGTGGTCGGCGCAAACCTGATCGCCCAAAGCCCGCTGATCACGATCACCTTGTGCTGCGTCATCAGCTGACCAAGATATTTCCCCTCTGGCGAGAATACGTTGATCCGGCCGTCACCGAAGTTGCCGATAAGGATTACCGGTCCCATCGTAGCGGTGTCGCCGCCATTGTTCCCGCCATTACCCGGTCCACGATTGTCATCTCCACCGCCATTTCCACCCCCACCTCCGGGACCCCGGTTGTCCCCACCACCACGGTTTCCGCCATGATCATCCGTCGTCTGCGTACTATCAATGTCACTCCTATGCAGGAATCCGGCCGGCGCCATCGTAACACCCCAGGGCGCATTCAAACTCCCACCGGAAGCAAACCGATCTACAAAAGAACCATCCGTATTGAAAATATCGACAAAACCCTTGCCGGCGCCGGCAGCCGACCGGCCATCAGGACCAACCTGGGCATACGTCACGTACAACCAGCTTCCCACCGCCTGGATATTAAAGGGTGCATAACCCGAAGGGATCGAATGGTCCCGGAACGAAAAATGCATCTCCGACCAGGCCGTATCCCATACATCGATCCTGCCCGCACGGAAATTAGCCGCATAGATAAAAGACGTGCCGCCAAAAGACGCCAGCGCAAGCCCCGTATATGCGGAATGCGCACTCCGGTCGGCAATCGTCTCCGCCCGGGCGCCAGCGGCACCATTCCAGGCCGATACGATACCATCCACCCCTACAAAGATGAACGACGCCGCTGTCCCGTTTGTCAGCTTGAATCCCTTCGTCGAATTAAAGACAATACCCGTAGGATTGCCGCCAATAGTATCCCCCGGCGAAGGGATCTTCACCGGTGCACGAACGATCGCCCCTTCCGCCGTATACAACGCACTGACATGCCCCGCCTGCGAATTCACCCAGGCAATACCATTCGGCGACCAAGCCAGCCCCCAAGCATTCTGCAGGGTGGAATCAACCAGCTTGGGGTCATACCCCATGTTGTTCGCAACAAGATTCACCTGCGTAAATCCCGCAAGGTCTTCATTGTTGTTGTTATTGTTATTATTATGGTCGTGAATAATGAGCTTCCGGCAGGCAGTCGTAAGCAGAATACAGGCAAGCAATACGTAGCCCAGCCTCAACGGCAGGAGACGTACTTGCCATTTTCTTAAAATGTAATTCATAATCAGCAATTTTTTGTTGTTAGATTTTGATTTGGCATAAAAGTGGGGTCACTTCGCCTGAAAAGGCGAATAGTCAACTGGCCGGCCGGCATTTCTACGGGAAGATCAAAAACAACAAACGAAACATTGTTAATGGCAGTTGCCTGTACCGCAACTGCCTCGTTACAATCACCATTTCCGCTAATTCAGGGTCTTCACCACACCCCTGAAATACCCCGCGGATTCAGCAATCCCCGGCAAAGGATCATTCATATCCAGCTCGTGCTCGATACTGCAGTACCCGGTATACCGGTTATGTCTAAGCGTCCTCAGGACCCCAACGATGTCTAACACCCCCGTGCCCAGATCGATAGCATGTTCTTCCTTCGTGATAACAGACAAGTCCTTGAGATGCAGGTCAAGTACGCGCGGCGCATAGTCCCGCAACATCTTCACCGGATCGGCTCCCGCCCGGGCCGTATGCCCGATATCCACGCAAAGCCCTATCCGCCGGTCCAATCCCTTGATATGCTCATATACCTCTACCGGCGTCGGATACAAATCCCCGGGCCCATGATTATGAACGGCTACCCGGATATTAGTGCTCTTCACCTTCTCCTCCATATACGCCAGCAACTCAGGATTGGGCACCCCGATGATCAAATCGATCCCCAGCATCTTCGCATACTCGAAAGCCCGGTCCACCTCCCCCCGGGTCTTCATATATATAACTCCCGCCGCATAGATACGGATGCCTGCAGCGGAAAATTTATTCACCACCCCCTTCACCGCCGCCGCATCGCTGTCCAGCGGCAGATAGAAGTCCTTGATGGACAAAGCGTCGATCCCCACCCGCTTCATCATCGCAATCCCTTGATCGATCGGCACATGCGCAAAACTATACCCCGCAATCCCAAGCTTGAGCGGCGCGGCGTCCGGCACCGCGGCAGGGATCGCAGGCATTTTCAACCCCGCAAATCCCAATCCCACCGTCTGTATGAACTTTCTTCTGGCTACCATAAAAAAAGGGTCCGCAGATACGGACCCTTCTAATATACTGATTTATTCGGTACTTACTTAAACACTTCCTTCGGCGCCTTCCCATCCGCACTCGGGAAATCCAATCCCAGCAGCCTCGCAACCGTCGGCGCAGTATCCCGCTCATTCATCTCGTGGATAACCCCTCCGGCCCGGACCCCCGGACCCGCAATCACAAAACCCGTCCTGATCTCAAAGAAATCCGGGAAATACCCATGCGTCCCGCCATGCCCCGGCCGCACCGCCTCCCCACTCATCGCATTCCCAAAAGAAGCGCCATTCATCGCACTCAACGCAAACTCAACATCGGGATTGCCGCCTATCTTATCCAGTTCCTTCCGGCTGATGACCCGGATCAGCCGCTTCACACTATCCGGCTGGCCGTCCAACACCTCCCGCACCCGCCGCAACGTCTCCTTATCACTCCGGTCCTTTAAATTGAGATAGCTCGATCCGCCGACGGAAAAAAACTGCGCCTTCCATTCATCCTTCTTCACATCCGTGATCAACCCCGCCTGCACAAGCCATACATTGGGGTTCACCGAAACGGTCACATTCCCAAATCCATGATCCCCGGTAACGATGATCGCCGTCTCCCGCCAGATACCCGCCTTCCTCAACGCATCCATTATGATCCCAACCGCACTGTCCGCACCCATCACAGCCTTCCGCACAAGCTCCCCATCCCGCCCCTGCAGATGTTCATTGTGATCCACCGAGAACAAATGAATGGTCATCAGGTTGGGCTTCGCCTGCTTGATCACATAGGCCGCAATCTGCGCCACATTCACATCCCGCCCGTACTCGATCTTCTCCTCCCCGCCAAAAACATCCTTCCGAACCTCATCCACAAAACCCGCCGGCTTGGAATACTGCTCCCGCACCTTCTCCCCCATACTCCCGATATCCGGAATATCATACTGCACCGGCGCATCCGCACTCACCGGCCAGAAAAGCGCCGCCACCGTCATGCCCTTCGCCTGCGCCGCACCCCAAAGGGTCGGCACATGAATGCTGCTGGCATTCCAATACATCTTCCCCGTTGGGCCATTGGGCTCGAACATATTGTTATAATAAATACCATGCTTCGCCGGCTGCACCCCCGTGACGATCGTCGTATGCGAAGGATAGGTCATCGAAGGAAAAACACTGTTCACTCCCTCCGCATACGTCCCGTTCGCCATCAACTCACGGATATGCACCGCATGCCAGCTGCTGTCCAGATAAAAATCCGGCCGGAAGCCGTCAACCGTGATGACCACGACATGTTTCGCCAACGGCGCCTCCTGGGCAAAAGCCCCGCCGGCTACAAAAGCCAGCAGGGTCGCCATCATAATCAAGATTTTTTTCATTGTACGTTATTTTTATTGCCAGACAGGATTCTGCCCAAGATTCGGATTCAGCAGCAACTCGCTGTTAGGTATAGGGTAAAGATATTTATAATTGTGCCATTGCCGCGGCACATTGTCCAGCCAGTGGATCTCGCCATATGTCCCATTCGAAAGCTGCATCGGATTCACCGTTCCATTCAGCGTCGGCGATACATTGATAAAGGTCACCCCGCTGATATTCGCAGGCTGCGTCCCCTGATAAAAACATACATCCAGCACGCCATCCCCATTCAGGTCCATCGGTACGTTCAACGCCGGCACATACATCCCGTTCCAGGATTGCTGCAACAGATCGCCCAGCCGCCACCGGCAAAGGTCGTTAAACCGGAACCCCTCCAGCACCAGTTCGATCCCCCGCTCCCGGCGGATCTCCAGCAACACCGGATCGGCTATCTTCGCCACCGCCGG
Organism: Puia sp.; assembly: GCF_036500295.1. Taxonomy (NCBI): domain Bacteria; kingdom Pseudomonadati; phylum Bacteroidota; class Chitinophagia; order Chitinophagales; family Chitinophagaceae; genus Puia; species Puia sp. The sequence goes on from NZ_DASYCH010000001.1 coordinate 55,839, forward strand.
CGAGGTCTGATCCGTCGGCGTGTAATATTGCTGGATATACGGATCAACCGTCGTAGGCAATCCCAGATTCCCCGTGATCCCGGCCCGGCTCCGCAACGCACCGATCGTCTTCGTCCACTCTGCACCACTCAGCCCCGGTCCTCCATAATTCTTCAGTTCCTCCGTCGCCTCCGCATAGTTGAGCAACATCTCCGCATATCGCATCAGACACACGGAATTGATATTGGTCGTATTGGCATCATAATAGGTGTCATCCATGGACCACTTTATCGGCATATAACCCGTATAGGTATAGGAGAAGACCGGCGGTGCCGCAACCGTCTTGCCGCTGCTGATCCGCGTATAGCTGCCCATCCGGATGGTCTGCGAAAGCCGGCCGTCCCGATTCTTCGTCTCCTTGACAAAAGGGAGGGTGTCATATCTCGTAATATCCGTAAACGGCGTCCCGTCCGCATTCAGATACGTGTTGATGAACCGGCGCGTAAAAGAATACCGCGTGCCATACGTAGCACTCGTATAATACCAGTTGGCATCGTTCAACACCGCCAGCGACTGACTCATCACAGTCGACAGCATCACCTCAGAGCTCACCGGGCTCGTGCTGATAAACAGGTTGCGATAAGCAAGGGTATTGCCGCCCGCGGTATTCAGCGTGAATCCGCTGCTGTCCATCACAGCCTTCGCCGCACTGGCCGCGTTCTGCAGCCAGCTCTGAGCCTCGCCCCGCATCGCCGCCGTCTCCAGCGAGTCGCTTTGATACCGCCGCCAGGTACCCTCATACAAACACATCCGCGATTTCAACCCATACGCCACCCACTTGGTAACCATACTCGAAGTAGGGTCGGTCGTCACATTGATATTCGCGATCGCATAGTTGATATCGGCCAGAACAGAATCCATTACAGTCGTCCGGTCCGTCCGCGCCGAATACAACGCACTGTCACTTACTCCCAGCGGCTTGCCTACCCAGGGCACATTCCCAAACTGCTGCACCATGCTGAAATAGAAATAGGCACGGAAAAAACGGGCCAGCCCGATATAGCTCAGCCGCGTGGCCTCCGGCACACCCGGGTTGGGAGCCGCATTCGCGATAAAATAGTTGAGGTTCCGCAACGTCGTCCAGGTCCAGCCCGTCGCCTGCCGCGAACCGAAAGCGCCGTCCTGCAGATAGATCGGCGCGGCATTCCGGGCGCCATAGTCGGCATCCCCATACTGGTCATCGCCCCGGACCGTGGTAGCCGCCGTAGGCAGCCCGTCATAAAAAGAATTGGCATAAAGCTGTAACCCCTGCACACTGCCGAAGACCGCCGAATTGGTAGCCGTCGCCTGTGGCACCTGGTTGAGGTTCTTGCTGCAGCCATTGAGGATCACCACCGCCAGCGGCAGCGCCAGAAAGAGAGGCAATCGGATATTTTGTCTCATATAAGTTGATTTAAAAGAATAGATGGTTATAAGGTGACGGAAAGACCCAGCGTATAACTCTTGAGAAAAGGATAGTTGTTCGTATTGCCGCTGCTGCTGTACGTCCCGGCATTGTTCGTCCCCAGCACAGGATCACTGCCGCCGATACTTTCCGGATCGACATTATGCGTCAGCTTGAACATCGGAGTATAGGTCCACAGGTTCTCCGCCGACAAATAGACCCTGACGGCCGTAAGATGCGCCCGCTGCACCAATCCCCCAGGCAGGTTATAGCCTACCTGAAGGTTCTTCAACCGGATGAAGGAGGCATTCTGCAGGTACTTGGTCTGCGGATTGTATAGCTCGCCCGCGCTGTTCTGCGCAACATATCCCCGCAGTCTCGGGAAATACGCATTCGGGTTCGAAGGCGACCAGATCTTTCCAACCTGGTATTTCATAAGGTTGTTGTAGGGCCGGTTATACTGACCCCAAAAATTATCGGCTTCTCCGCCCGGCCACCAGTCACGCTTGGCAACACCATGGAAGAAAGCCCCGATAAAGAAGTTATTCCAGTCCGCTCCAAGGTTGAACCCATAAGAATACCTTGGCGACGAATTGCCGATGATCTTCATGTCACCGGGATTCGTTGCCGTATTGTCTCCGTTATTGACGATCGGCTGTTGGCCGTTGTCGTTCTTGGCATTGATATTCTTGAATTTGACATCCCCGGGCAGCCACTGGCCACTGTTGGAAGCATGAAAAATAGACTGGCTGGCATAGGCCTGCTTATAATTGGCATCGGTCCAGTAACCATCGTTGACATATCCCCAGATCTCCCCCAGATGCTCCCCGACATAGTAGTCCTTCAGGTTCTTGGTGAGGTTGTTGTATTTCGTAATAACCGATACATAATCCGAGATCCAGGCGCTCACCGTGTAATGAAAAGCCTTTCTTCCCGCCTGGAACTGATCATGCCAGGATACCGAAGCCTCGAATCCATTCGTCCGCATATTGGCATAGTTTCCCTTCGGCACCGTCGTTCCAAAGATCGACGGCAGCGTCTTACCCACCGTGAACATATTGGTGGTCATCCGCTGATAGATATCGCCCGTCACCTGCAACCGGTTGTTCAACGCCGACAGGTCCAAACCAAGGTCCTTCATCGTCGCCGTCTCCCAGGTAAGGCCGTCGGGCAACACATTAGGCTGCGAAGTCTCCTGCGGCCGCACGCCGTTGATCACCCGAAGCGATTGCTGGATCTTGAAATTCTCCTGGAACAGGTACGAGTTGATGCTTCCGTTCCCAAGCGACCCATACGATCCCCGGATCTTCAGGTCGGACACCGCCTTCGGATCGACATTCCAAAACGCTTCCTTGGAGATCCGCCAGCCTGCACTCGCCGAAGGAAAGAACGCATACCGTTGATCGGTCGGAAATTTCGAACTCCCGTCATAGCGTCCGTCCAGTTCCAGCAAATAGCGGTCCTTGAAAGAATAGTTCAATCGTCCGAAGCCCCCCAGGATCGCCCATTTATCATAGTTGCCGATCGTAGTGATATTCTGGCCAAGCGCCAGGTTGATATTCGTCACGTTGCTGTAGGCCAGCCCATTTCGCGCGGCGATCACCGAATTGAACGTCGATTGCTCATAGTTGTATCCCGCAAGCGCCTTGAAATAATGATCCCCGAAGGTCTGCTCATATTCCGCATACAGGTTCGTCGCCAGGTATTTGGTGTTATTGGTCGCATCCTGGATATCGTTGTAGTTCGTCCCGACAAAAGCGGTAACCCCGGGACTGACACTATAGGGCAGCTGCACCCGGGTCTGCACGCTATTGGAATCCGTATTCTGGAAAGTGAGATCGCCCTTCACCCGAAACCGGTTCTTAAAGAACTTCGCGGTAAACCCGGTCGTATTTCGGATGACCTGACTGTTCAGGTTGATCCCGTTCTTCCCATAGTAGAAATCACCGACCGTCGACGCCGAAGAATACGTCAGCGAACCGTCCGGGTTCAGCAGCATCGACGAGGGATGGCCCTCATCGGCGATATTCCGCCAGATACCGCCGCCCTCTTCCACATTCAGCGGATTGTGATAATACCGGCTGGTGAATTGGGTCGTATTGTCCACCTGCAACCAGGGCAGCAATTCGATACTCCCCCTCGCCAGGAAGTTATACATATGATAGTTGTCGGAGTTATAGCGGAACAACCCATCCTGACCGGAATAACGTCCCGAGACATAATAGCTGGTCTTCCCGCTGCCCCCGGACAGGGACAGGTTCTGGTCGATGGCCGCATTATGCTTCTTGTAGAGCAGGTCGAACCAGTTGGTATTGCCATAATAAACATAGTTTCCGTTCACGACCTCCGTCTTGGGCAGGCTCGGATTGGCATCATGCTCGGCGTAAGCCTGCATATACGCATTGGAGAAAGGCTGTGTCTTGTTGATATTTTGCGGCGTCTGCGAATAGTCATTCCACGCCGTCCACGCAGAATCAAAGCCCTTGGCATATTGATACCCGTTCGAGACGATATCCGGCACCGATAAAGGCGTCTTGATCGAGTAGTTGGAAGAATAATTGAGCGTAGGCTTGCCCTTGAGCGGCTGCTTGGTGGTGATCAGCACAACCCCAAACGCGGCCCGGGCGCCGTAAATAGCGGAAGAAGACGCATCCTTCAAGACCGTCACCGATGCAACATCATTCGGATTCAACAGCGCCGGATCGGCCTGGACCCCATCTACCAGCACAAGCGCATTACCCCCCTGACCGATGGAAGTCGCACCCCGGATATTATATTGCGCGGAACTGATCGGTTTGCCATCCGCCGGGATCAGGTTGAGGTTCGGGATCGTCCCTTCCAACCCTTGCGTGATGTTGGGCAAACTTCTTCTGTCCAGTACCTCGCCACTCACCTGTGAAACCGCGCCGGTCACATTCGCTCTCTTCTGCGTACCATAACCGACAACCACGACTTCGTTCAACGCATTGGCCTGCCCCTTCATTTTCACAAGGATCGAGATCGAACCATCCCCTTTTACCGAATAACCCGAAAGCGTCTGTGTCTGAAACCCGACACTGCTAAAGACAAAACTGTACTTCCCCGAAGCGATAAGCTTTGGAAAGCGGAATACCCCGGCCGTGTCCGTTTGCGTCCCGGCCGACGATCCCGTACTGAGATTGGTGGCGACGACGGTTACCCCACTGACGGGATCACCCTGATCGTTTCTTACAATGCCGCTGACGCTGCCCGTGCCCACCTGCTGCGCCCGCAGATCCGGTGAACAGAGGCCCATGCCGATTACCAGCAATAGTACTCTAAAGAATGATCTCTCCATGTGTAGATATTTTCAATTTTTAGAAAATAGAAGCCCTTCGCCGTTTTTCGACGTTAAAAAATAGTCCGGTCCCTGGGATGGTTATGGTTGTTTGCGGACGATATACCCTCCGTCCTGCTCTACGATGTTTAGATGGTTTAATAGAGCGATATCCCGCATGATCTTCCTCAGGGAATCCCTGGTCTCCAGCTTACCGATAAAATATTTATTATGTAGATCCGTACTTGAATATTGTATCTCTACATTGTAGAGGATAGCCAGTTGGTCGAACACATCAGCCAGCTCCTGATTATTGAACATATACCAGTTGGCAAGACTGTCGGGTTTTCCGGCCGGATGCTTCGCACGCCGGACCGCGATCGGCGGGTCCGTTCTGAACCGGTGGACGGCAATACTCCGCGTAGCCTTTCCATAGACAAACTCCTCGCCGGGTGCTAGAAAATATTGCTTCGCCGGGTCGCCGGCCACGCTATCCATACCCACCACGATCTTCCCCTGCAGCAGCTTCACCCTGATCTCATCGCTGCCCCCCTCATTACTGACCTCGAAGATAGTCCCCAACACCGTCGTGCGGATCCCCTCGCTATAGACGATAAAAGGCTGTTGCTCATCCCTCCTCACCGAAAAAACAGCCCGTCCTTCGAATTTTATCTCCCTCTTTTCATAAGACCCAAAATCTTTCCGGTAACGGACAGTCGCACCAGGCGATAAAACAGCCTCCGAACTGTCCGGCAACATCACCCGCACACTCCGGCTGTCTGCGTTGTGCTTGCCGGTCCAAAGAACAGCCTCCCGAGGCGCCCTGCCTTCAGGAACTCTTTGCCCGCCCTTATGATAGATCCACACCGCCACACAAACGATCAACAGCGAAGCCGCTGCCATCACCATCCCGGCCCTGCTGATAAAACCCGTCCTCCGCGGCCTTGTCACCCTCAGTACATTTTCAAGCATGGCCACCCGGTCCTCCTCCGCAATAGGTCCGTCATCCGCCACCGCGAATTCTTCATGCAGCGATTCATCTCCGGGATGCTCCTCGAAATAGGCCTCCACAAGCGTTGCCTCCTCTTCCGTACAAAGGCCCATCCAAAACTTAGCTAATAGTTCCCGGGTGATTTCTGACATCGATGGTTTGTTCGATAAATATATACAGCTGACAGTACAGGTAACCCCTGCTCAAAAGAAAAAAAAGGCGATCGCCTGACGGATATGACGAAAGGCCTTCGTCACATGATCCTCCACTGTCTTGACGGAGATTTGTAGTTGTTGCGCTATTTCCTTATTGGAACATCCATGAAAGGCCTTTAAGATAATGACCCGCTTCCTCACCGGCGGCAGCGCCTTGATCGCCTCATTCAATTCATCCGCCCGCTCCAAAAGAACGTCACTCCCGGTATCCGCATCGGTCGTAAGCCGCTGATCGGCATTGGCCTTCAGCTTCTTTTGCGTCGCCTCCTTCTTGATATGATTGATCAGCAGCCCACGGGCAATAATAAAGATCTGCTTTTCAAGCGCATGCTCCGTCGACAGCGAAAGACGGTACTGCCATAGCCGGACAAAACATTGTTGCGTGAGATCTTTTGCCGTATCGTGAAAGTAAACTCGTTTGAGGAAGAACCGGAATACCCTTGCATGCATAAGATCATACACCTCTACAAAAGCGGTGTGATCTCCATCCCGGATAGCAGCTAGCTTTTCCATATTTGCCGCAAGTTGCGAAAAATCGTTAGAGTCGGCGGATTCTGCCGTAGACTTAACTCAAAGATAATTCCGCAAAAAGCTCCGGCAAAATTTATTCATACCCTTTAACCCACTCCCCAAGAATATTATCCACACTGTAAGTCTTCGCTTCATCCGTACTAAGTTGCCGCGCCCAGGACACTCTCTTCGCTGCAACTGCTCCCGGCCCTGCACTCTCATACTCCGCATAATACGCCGTCTTCTCATTCTGGGGATTACGCCAGTTATCCCATCCCGCCGGCACGATATGTTCTCCCATCTCCGTGCGGATATATACCGTCCGCGCAAAGGGCCTCCACGGCCTGCCCAAAAAAACTTTATGCGCCCCCGTATCGGCGACAAGCCGGCAATCCAGAAAGACAAATCCAAACCGCTGCCGGGGCGTCGTCGCCGCCGCGGCGATATAAGAATTGGTAAGACTTCGGATCACACAGTGATCAAACACGGCCGTCGCCTCGCCAAAAATAAAATCCGTGGTCCCTTCGATAAAACAGTTCTTATAATATTGCCGGCTTCCCTCCGTCCCCGCATACAGAGTGTCCTGGTTGCCAAGCAACCGGCAATTGGCTATCACACAACGGTCCCCTTCCACATGCAGCGCCACCGCCTGACCCACCCGGCCCGCCGCATTTTCGATGGTTAGATTCTCCGCCGAAAAATCATTCCCCTCCACCAACACCGTATACGAAGTATAGGTGGTGAACTTTTCCTTACCAAACGCATCCCTTCCACCCGGATTGGGCTTACCCGAATAATCATCATAGACAATGATCGTACTGTCCCTGCTATCCCCTACCAACGCGATCATCGTCTTCCACGAAGGGATCACCAGTTTCTCCCGGTAAACCCCCTTTCGGATATGAATAGTTACCCGCTGCTGAGAAAGATCCCGCACCGCATTGACCGCCTCCTGTATCGTTCGGAAATCTCCACTGCCATCCTGCGCTACCGTAAACGAAGAAGGATAAACTACAGGTTGCGCAGCAACACGCACAACCGAAAACAAAAAGGCCACGAGAACAAATGCTTGTTTCATGGCCTAAAAATACGATGCTCGCGCTAATTCTATCGATGATGGTGTTCTCCACCTCCACCACCACCCCCATGCGGCTCACCGCCTCCATGCGGCGCACCCCCGGGATGCCCCTGCTGCTGCGGATGCGCTTGCGCAGGTCGCTGCTGCGCAGGTCGCTGCTGCACGGGTCGCTGCACCGGCCGCTGTTGGACAGGTCGCGGTTGTACCACCCGTGGTTGTACCGGATGGGGTTGTGGATGTGGCTGAACTACCCTTGGCTGTACCGTCCGCGGCTGTACCGTCCGCGGCTGAACAGGCCGGTTCCGGTTAACCGCCGGATTAGTCGGCCGGCTCATATTCGGGGTCGGATTATTCGGAGCTGGATTATGCGGGGCCGGATTATTCGGCCGGCTCATATTCGTCACGGGCCGGCTCACCGCCGGAGTCCCCGGCCTCCCATGATTCAATTTCGCAAACGAAGACCTATCGCGCATCGCCACTTGCTGATGCTGTTGCTGCACAGGCGTCCGCTCGATCCGCCGGTCGTTCATCACCGCCTGCTCACGCGAATCGGGCCGCCGCTGTACCCCGCCGGGCCCACCGTTATAGCTGACCCGGTTCACCGTCACATTTCTCACAACCGTCCGATTGATATAAGTATTACGAACAACCGTCGTGTTCACCCGCGTCACAGCCGTATTATACCGGAAGCGGCCACCATACCACTCCCCGCCATAATATCCTGCGCCGCCATATCCACACCCATAGTTGATGCCGCCATAATAACCCACATGCGGCCCCCAATAACCAACATGCCAGGAATAGACCCCGCCGCCCCAACCCCAGTAACCGGGCGTCCAGTACATCCCGACTGCCGGCGGCTCATCCCAATATCCCGGCACCCAATAATAGTCACCGGCATCATCATCCCAGGCCCAATAACCCGGGATCCAGATATATCCGTCCACCGGACAAGGTGGTTGCACATAAACAGGAATAGCAGGAGGCGCAAAATGTACGGATATCCCGACGCTCACCTGTGCACCCGCTCTTGTAGCCCCTATGGAAAGGGCTAACAATAAACTGAGTGATAGAATGGTCTTTTTCATATATTTAATTTTGGATCCATTATGACTAATGCAATAACACAGCCAGAGATGAGAAAATTTTCCTATATCGTTGTAAACCTTATGTTAATCTTGACGTTATGCACATCTGGTAGCCTCCTTGGGCAAAAGATTCTACGCGTCGGGGTCGCCGGACTCACCCACGATCATGTCCATAACATCATGCACCAGTTTAAACGTGGAGAAGTGATCATCGCAGGCATCGCGGAATCCGATCCGCAACTCATCGCCCGCTACAAAAAATCCTATCAGCTTCCCGACTCATTGTTCTATAACGATCTTCCGGCACTCATCGCCCATACCCACCCCGATGCTGTACTCGCCTACAACGCCATCTCCGAACACCTCGGCGTCGTTGAGATCTGCGCCCCAAAAGGGATCCCCGTCATGGTGGAAAAACCGCTTGCGACAACCGTAAAAGATGCCGATCGCATCGCAGCCCTCGCCGCACAATATCACATCCGCGTACTCGTCAACTACGAGACCACCTGGTATGACACCAATCAGCAGATCTTCGAAATGGTCAACCAGAACGCCATCGGCGCCCCAAGAAAAATGATCGTCCACGACGGCCATGAAGGCCCAAAAGAGATCGGCTGCAGCCCCGACTTCCTCAACTGGCTAACCGACCCCGTAAAGAACGGCGGCGGCGCCATCCGCGACTTCGGCTGCTACGGCGCCAATCTCATGACCTGGCTGATGCACGGCAAAGCCCCCATCGCCGTCACCGCCGTCGTCCATCACATAAAACCATCCGTCTACCCCAAAGTGGATGACGACGCTACCATCCTCCTGGAATATCCCGATGCCACCGGCATCATCGAAGCCTCCTGGAACTGGCCCTTCAGCATAAAAGATTGGGAAGTGTTTGGAACTACCGGTTACCTGCATGCGCTGAATAACAAACAGCTCGTTAAACGGGTAAAAAATACCTACGACAGCGTAACCGTCCACCCGGCCCTCTATCGGGATAATATCCCCTATCTTGCCGACGTCCTCGCCGGTAAGACCGATCCCGGCAATGACCTCTCGTCCCTGCCAAATAACCTCATCGTCGTACGTATACTGGAAGCCGCCTCCCAATCGGCAAAAGAAGGCCGGCGCATCCAACTTCATTAAAAATAGGGGTAGCACATACACATCTCAGAAAAAAGGCTATCTTAGCACGTCTTCCTCGTGCTTCCCCTCCTCTTACAGCTTACTCTGTCGCCTGGACCCCAGGGTCTTAACCCAAACGTATTTTACCCCGACCCATACCGGCTGGGATGCTTCGGACCATTCCGTATGCGATCCTGGTCGGTTTTTTATTGTGGCAACGCCCTCAACACCTCCGGCACAAAAGTGTCGGGATTCAGCTTGCTCCCGTGCTCACACGCCAGCCGCACCACCACCAGGTCCTTCGAAGGCACAACCCAGATATATTGCCCCTCATATCCCTCACAGGAAACACAGTCTTCCGGGAGGTCAGGATGCCGCCGCTTACCCGCCGGCCCATGATTCAACCACCACAGCGCCCCATAACTCGCCCCCGTCATCGTCCACCGGACCCAGCCCGCCGGCAACACCCGCTGCCCATCCCACATCCCGTCATTCAGATACAACAACCCAAACCGGGCCCAGTCCCTGGCCGTCGCATAACAATAGGACGACCCCACAAAAGTCCCCGCTCCATCGAGTTCCATCACCGCACTGTACATCCCGATCGGCTCGAAAAGCCGCTGATAAGGAAAATGATAATATTCCTCGCTGCCCGCCGCCTTCCGGATGATCGAAGAAAGGATATTCGCCGTTCCGCTGGAATAGTTGAACACCTTGCCCGGCGGGTTCCGCAGACTGCTCCGCGTCGCATAGCCACCCATATCCGATTCCTTGAAAAGCATCCGGGTTGCATCGCTTGGGCCCGCATAGAACTCCCACCAACGCAGCCCGCTATTCATATGCAACAGCTCAGCAAGCGTCACCGCCTTCCGGCTATCCTGCGCCCATTCCTCAACAGGCGCCGGCGCATCGACCGAAAGCCGGTGCTCCCCGACAAGAATGCCCGCCAGCGCATTGGTAATCCCCTTCGTCATCGACCAGCCCGTTAATCGGGTATGCCGGTCAAAACCCGGCGCATATTGCTCCGCGATCAGCCGCCCGCGATAAACGATCAATACCGCCCTCGTCCCGGTAACCGGCGCCCCGCCCTCTCCAAAAGCAAGCCCAAGCGCCGTATGCAATTTCACCGTATCCACCCCGCTCACCCCACCATCCACCGGCATCCTGTCCCCCATCGGCCAGTTGACCGTATCGGGATTTATGACAGGCGCCGCCCACCGCGGAATATGCTGCTCCCGCAACGCCTCCTCGCTCACATCCCCGCTGACCAGCGTAGCCCCCAGCTTCCACCGGAAGATCGCCTTCCGGCTCGCCAGCCCAAGCACCGAAGCCGTCACGCTGCTGTCCTGCATATCGATGGAACAGGAAGCCAGATTCTCCGGAAAAGAAGCCAGATCCTGCCGCAAGACCTGGTTCGATGACCGCCCGGCGACAAAAACACCCGAACAGACGACCTTCGCCGCATAACCGGTAATAACAGGCAGACCCTCCCAGATAAAAACAAGGATACCTATCAGGAAAACAAGAAGCAAGAATTTCAAAATGAGCTGTACCCGCTCCCGCATAGTAAAAGGAGAAATTTTATGAAAAATACGCTAAAATCCCACACAATGATCCTTCACACCGGCCTCCCTACCACCCCGCCGCAACTCCCGGAGCCTGGGCGCCGCCAGTAAGACAGCCGGCACCGCCATCATCAGCGCGCCGTTGATAAGGACCATCGTCTGCAACCCGATCCGGTCAGCCCCGGCGCCGATCAGATAAGAAGCCACCGGCTGCAACCCGAAGATGATCATAAGAAAAACACTTACGATCCGCGCCCGCATCCCCGGCGGCGTCAGTTCCTGGGACAACCCGATCGATAAAGTTACGACATTCGCCGCCCCAAGACTCGTCATACACTGACAGATCATCGCGACCCAGAGCGTGTTCGTAAACGAAAACCCCACATACCACGCACCACTCCAGATCAACGCGCCACCGATAGCCATGCACGGACGCCTGATCCGCTCAACAAACGGCATAACCACCAGGATACCCACCAGCGCCCCAGCCCCCGCCGCCCCAAGCAACCGGCCAAGTGTACTCGCATCCCCCTTCAGCACCACCGTCGCAATGGCCGGCAACAGCTGGATCGTCGACAACCCAAAAAAAGCCTGCACCCCCGCAAAAAGCACGATCAGCCGCAATAAGGGATGCCGGATAAAAAACCGCCAGCCCTCGGTAAACTGCTGCAACCCCTTCCCCTTCACCGGCTGCTGTACCGACTTACTGCGCACCGCCAGGATAAAGCCGATACAAACGATGATACTCAGCCCATTCACCCAAAACGAGGTCGCTACCCCGACCTGGGCGATCAGATAACCCGAAAGGGCGGGACCGACAAGCCGCGTCAGCTGAGTCAGCGAGTTGTTCAGCGCCGTCGCCTTGCGAATATTGCCCTCACCGGCGATATCCCCGAGAAAGGCCTGCTCCGCCGTCACGTCAAATGCCGAAACGCCGCCAAGCAGAAACGCCAGTAAGTAGACGTGCCACAGCTGCAAAAAGTTACTTTGTACAAGAAAAGCAAGGATAAAAGCAAAGGTCATGATCAGCAATTGCGTCACCACCAGGATCCTGCGCCGGTCATACCGGTCCGCGATCACCCCTACCCACGGCCCAAAAAGAAAGAACGGCAGCTGCGAAAAAAAAGCCACCACCCCCAGCGCCGTAGCATTATGCGTCAGCTCCCATACGACCCACGCCTGGGCAGTCTGTTGCATCCAGTCACCCACCAGACTGATCGCATTCCCGGTCAGATAAACCCGCATATCCCGCTTGCGGAGGACCGTAAAATTACTGACCAATACCTGCCAGACCCCTTCCAATTTGTTGATTTAATTCTAAGGTAATACTTGTGTACTACTTTTAACAACAATAATACCCGCCATGTTCACCAGGTTACTACTCCCTCTCGTCCTTCTCTTTTCTCTGACCGCCCTCGGCCAGCACCGCGAATACCCTGTCCTCTCGGTGCCCGGCACGGCATCCTATGCACAGATCGACACCGCCGGCAAAAGCGTCCTGCCCAGCGGTCGCTACTGCACACCCGTCGGCCAAACCATCACCGTGACCCACGATCCCTTCGGTATGGCCATTTCCCCCGACGGCCGGTTCACCGTCACCCTCCACGATGGAGTATTCACGATCATCAATAATACAACCCTCGCAAACACCCGGGTTCCTTCCTACGACGGATCCATCCGCTCCCCGCTCGCCAAAGGTTCCTTTCTCGGCGTAGCCTTCCTCCCCGATTCAAAAACCGTCTACCTCAGCGGCGGTGACGACGGCGCCGTCATCGGCTATGATATTGTATCGTTGCAGCCCGTCGACTCCATCTCCCTGAATGGCCACGCTCCCGGCGATACCACCGACTACCAGGACAGCTTCACCTCCGACCTCGTCTACAACGGAGACAACAACGAACTGATCGTCCTCGACCGAGGCAATTTCCGCCTCGTCCGCATCGACCTCTCCTCAAAAAAGATCACCGCATCGATCCCGACCGGCCGTCAGCCCTTCGGGCTCGCACTCAGCCCCGACCACAAATTCGCCTTCGAAGCCAACGTCGGCATTTATGCGTATCCCCTCCTTCCCGATATCACTCCCGCAAACTACAACAGCAAGGTCATCCCCTTTCACCCTTATGGGGACAATACTCCGCAATCGAGAGAAGGTTACATGCTGAACGGCAGAAAAATACCCGGCGTAGGCGACCCGCTCGCCCCCGAAGCAATGAGCGTTTATGCCATCGATCTCGCCACCAACACGATCACCGATCGCTACAAACCGGGCCACCAGATTGGCCAGATGGTCGAAGGCGCCGAAGTGGTAGGCGGCGCCAGCCCCAACTCCCTGGCGATCGGCAGCCACTTCGCCTATGTCAGCAACGCCACAAACGATAATATCTCCGTCATCGACTATCGCAATCACCATATCGTCTCCACCATCCCCATCCACGTCGATCCGGCCATCGATCGCTATCGCGGCCTGCTCCCCTTCGGTCTGACCCTGAGCAGGGACGAAAGAACGCTCTACGTGGCCCTGCTCGGCTTCAATGCCGTCGCCGTCATCGATCTCCCATCAGCAAAGACCACCGGACTCATCCCCACCGGCTGGGGCCCCAGCCGCGTCCTGCTCAGCAAGGACGAACACGACCTCTATGTCATCTCCTGCCGCGGCTATGGCGCGGGACCAAACGGTGGCGCCCATTTCATCCCGCCCGTACAGGGTACCTATATCGGCGATATCCAGCTCGGCACCTTCCAGAAGATTCCCCTTCCCGACCCCGCCGGGCTCGCCGCCTATACCCATCAGGCCATCGCCAATACGTTTACCGTCACCACCGTCACCGATGACGGCCACAACCCCCTCCCCCCGGCGGAAAACATCCGCAAAAGCCCTATCGAATACATCGTCTATATCACAAAAGAAAATCGCACCTATGATGAAGTGCTCGGCCAGATGCCGACAGGCAAAGGCGATTCCACGCTTGCCCGGTTTGGCGTCGGCGTTAACCTGATCGCAAAGGACAAGACCCTCTATCATATGAATATTGCCCCCAACCACCTGAAAGTAGCGCGGCAATTCGGATTTTCGGATAACTATTACTGTGATAGCGACGCTTCCATCCACGGCCATCACTGGATGCTCGGCGTCATTCCCAACGAATGGGTGGAAGCAAATTCAAGCGTGGACAAAACCGCAAAGATATTTTCAAAAGCCGCCGGCCGCCGCTTTCCGGGTTCCACCGGCAGCATGGATCCCGAAGACTATGCCGAACGCGGCGGACTCTGGGAAGCCCTCGAACGCAGTCATATCTCCTTCTATAACTTCGGGGAAGCAAACGAAACGGCCCACGTGCGCGAAGAATGGATGGATACAGCCACCGGCGCCTCGCATGCCGTCATGGTCCCGATGCAAAAAGCGCTCTGGCCCCGAACCAGCCATAACTACGCCGGCTTCAACACAAATATCCCCGATCAGTTCAGGATGGACCAGTTTGAATCGGAATTTAAAAAAATGTGGCTCGACGGCAAACACAAAATGCCCCGTCTCATCACGATGCAGGTGCCAAACGATCACACGGCCCGCCCCCGGCCCCAGGACGGCTACCCCTTCATCCACTCCTACGTCGCCGACAACGATATCGCCATCGGCCGCATCCTTCATTTCCTCTCCCGAACCCCATATTGGAAAAAAATGCTGGTGATCATCACGGAAGACGACCCCCAGGGCGGTGTAGACCACATCGACGCTCATCGGAGCATCCTGCTGTTGGCCGGCCCCTATGTAAAACATGGCTATACCTCACACGTCCACGCCAACTTCGGCTCCATCCTCAAGACGATCTACACCCTTCTCGACGTACCCTATGTAAATCAATATGATGCCACCGCCAGCCTCCTCCAGGATTTCTTTACAGACAAACCGGATTTCAGGCCCTATGACCTCGTCTTCCCGTCCGCGGAGGTCTTTAACCCGCAACAGGCGATGCGCCGCTACAATAAAACCATCGATTGGCGGAAAATAGAGAAAGGACCCGAGATGGACGACGAGAACGATCAACGCGAAGAACACTACCGGCAGCAACACAAGCTCAACTAGAGCTTCATCACTCCGGCCTTCTTGCCCGTCCAGTCCGGGAACAACACCTGGTCGTCGGAGATTTTCAGATGCGCGTCCGCCACCGCGCTGAACACACTGCGGAAATCCGTCGTCACGGGGAGATCACGCCCATCTTCCAGGTTCTCCGTCGCCAGCTCTGCCACATTCCCGTGCACCTTGCCCCCGTCGACATTATTCCCAAGGATAAAATTGCAGCTGCCCCGGCCATGATCCGTGCCCCCTGTCCCATTCTGATGCACCGTCCGTCCAAATTCCGTCATCGTCATCACCGTCACATCATCCTGCAAGGCATCCAGATCCTTCCAGAAAGCAGCGATACTATTACTAAGATCCGCGACATTCCGTGCAAAGATCCCGTTCTCCGTCCCCTGATTGAAATGCGTATCCCAACCATTCGATTCGGTAAACGCAACCTCCAGCCCCACATCCATCTTGATCAGCTGGGCAATCTGCTTTAACGAATTTCCAAGCGGACTCATCGGATAGACCGCACCACCCGCCGGCCGGTAACCGTGCAGATCGGTCTGCTGTAGTAGTTTCATCGCCTCAAAACTTTCCTTCCCCGCATCATGCAGCAGCCCCGCCGAGGTTTGATCATAAAGCTCCTCAAAGCTCTTCGCCGCCGTATTCGCACCCGCCGGATTACCCCGCAGCTGAATGGCAAAGTCCTGCAAATTGCTGATCGCAACCGACGGATGATCCCCATAGAACGAACGCGGCAACGCCGAAGTAAGACTCACCGCGGTAAAAGGAGTAACCGCATCATGCCCAAGCAAACCCACGGCCCGGTTCAACCAGCCGCTGGCCGTACCCTTATTATACGGCGTCCCCGACTCCATATAATCCTGCGCATCGAAATGGCTCCGCGTGTTATTCGGCGAACCGATCCCATGCACTATTCCCAGCCGGCCCTCCCGGAACAACGGTTCGAATGCCATCATATTGGGATGAAGCCCCCAACGTCCGTCAAGATCGATCAACCCTGCCCCTCGCCCTGTCCCTGCAGCCGGCAACGACAACGTCGGCCGCGCTGCCTGCAGATGGACATCGGTGAACGGCGTCACCGCCATCAACCCGTCCATCGCGCCGCGCTGGAAGATGCAAACCAGCACCCGTTTCTTTTTATAGGGCAGCAAAACCTTCTCGCTGGCCGCTGCCTCCGCCATAAACGCCGGAATACCGCCCATCAACCCAACGCCAAACAGCGCCAGCCCGCTTCCTTTAAGAAAACCTCTTCTGGAAACCATATTTTACCTCCTTTGAAATTCAGGTGATCCAATAAGAATGCCCACGGTCTGCGCCAGCATCGAATTGTCGTCCACCGGCATATCCACCATCGTCGAATCACTTGCCGCTTTGTTCACCCGCTGCGCAAGCTCCTTATCGTTCAATAAAGGCGCCAGCCGTTTTTCCGTCGCCTTCAGATCCCGCGCCGGCAACAATAGCTTCCCATATACGGCCAGTGCCGCCGTCGCACTCTCGGGCTCATGACCGTTGTTCAACGCAAGAAGATCGATCCGCACCCCCGGGATCCGGCCACCCGCCAACGCCAAACCAAAATTCATCCGGCTCAGCAACGAACCCGTATTGATCCAATAGGTCCCCCGATCCGGAAAACCGGTCGGCGCCTGATAATAATATTTTCGTTCGCCCATCCGGGTCACCCAACTGAACAACGGCATCGGCTGCCGGATATCCCCGTTCAATCCACGCACCGCACCGATGGCCAGCTCGAACGGCGATTTCGTCTTTTCCCGTAAAGCGGCCGGACTCCAGAACTCCGGCGCCCCCACCATCGTGAGCAGCACCTGCCGGATATCGCCATTCCGCTCCACAAAGGTCTTCGCCATCTTGTCCACAAGCGAAGCGGGCGGATCGTCACTGACAAACCGTACCGCGATCTTCCGGCAGATCCGGTTCGCGGTCGCCGGCTGATGCGCCAGCAGGTTCAACAGCGTCACCCCCTCTTCATATCCGCCACCCGCCGGGAACACATGCCCCAATACAACCTTCTCTCCCTTATCATGCCGGTTCGCATTGAAAAAGAAATCCCCCTCGTGGACAAAACCCCGCCGCGCGATCTGGTCATCCGTAAACCGCGCCAGCTGCACGGCGCCACCCCGTGCATACTGCCCTAATGGGTAAACGCCCCAACCCGTCAGCACCCGCGCAGCCTCCGTGACATCCTGCTGACTATAACCCCCGTCGACGCCAAGGGTATGCAGCTCCATCACCTCCCGGGCATAATTCTCGTTTAACCCCTTTGGCGGTCCGCTGCTTTGAAAATTATCAAGGTAATATAACATCGCCGGCGACTTCGCCGTCTTCAGCAATAACTCCCCAAACCGGCCTAACGCATTAGGTCTTACCACATCCCGCTCATACGAAGGAATAAATTCGGCGCAGTCATTCTTGGTGATGGAAACATTGAAGTGGTTGAACCAGAAATCCGTCATCACTTCCCGCAGCTGATTCTCCGAATAGGCCGCCCGCAACACCTTTTGACAAAAGAACTGCCGGAACAACTCCTGCTCCCGCTTCAAGCCCTTTTGCTGCATATAGTTTTGAAGGACTTCCCGGTATTCCTTGCGATCCACCTTCACCGAATCCTTGCTGATTACCCCATCCCGGATCGCCATCCGAACCACCTGTCCATTGCGGGGATACGTGTTGGCAACCTCCTCATTGCTCAACTCCAATGCGTCATACCGCCCAAGCCGCTGATCCAGCGAGTCATCGGCCATCAATCCCTCCAGTTGCTTCGCAAACCAGGTCTCCAATCCCATCTTCACGACGGCATCCACCTGCCCCGGCTTCACCCCATACGTAAACCGGCTGATCAGGTGCGCCGCAGCCTGCTGCTCCGTAAGCCCCGCCATCCGCCAGGGAAAGGAGTAAGCCGGCCCCCGGCCGCCCTCGGAAAATGCCCATCCTCCTATTACCACAGCGGCAATAGCGATCACTTTTATCACGAGTCTCATGTACAAGGAATTTTTGGTTGGAAACCCCATCAGGCAAAAGGTTTAAAATAGATGCACAGATTAAACCTTTTTATTCTATTTCGGTCCTACCCCCAAATCTACTGCAAATGAAGCGATCTCTCGCCCTCCTGATCTTCGCTCTGACCCTCGCCTTGACTACCCTTGCCCAAACCCCGGACTCCACCGGACCACGCACCAAAAGGCCAAACCCCACAAAACAAGCTGTCCATCAACTGAAAACATTGCAGCAGCAACTCAATCTCACCGAAGACCAGGTCACCCAAATGCAGGTCATCCTGATCAACCGGGACGTCGCCCTCGACAGCATCCGCAATAACCCCGGCACCGACCACCGCTCCAACGGCCGCAGCCGCCGCGAAGTCAACCGGCTGGCCGATCAAAACATAAACAGCCTCCTCACCGAAGACCAGAAGCCGCTCTACGCACAATGGAAACAACAGCAAAAGGAAAAGCTGATGGAAAAGCGAAAGAGTAAGGGTAATTAACGGCCTCCCCGCAACCCCGAGCGCAACCCAAATCCCTGCATAAACCCAATATTTTCGCGGTTTCGTCGTTATCCATCCAACCTATCTGTAAACCCGATGATTCGCGCGAAAATCCATCTACTCGTCTGCGGCGTTGCCTTGCTGCTGACCACCGCCGTCCTCGCCCAATCCGGATCCCTTTATTCCTACCAGGACCTTTCCCACTTCTACTATAGCAAACAACGGGATTCCCTGAAAAAAGCGTGGACCTGCCCCACATCCTTCAAAGACAAAGCCGCCCAAAAAAAATACCGCGAGATCTGGGACCAGCGGATCGACGGGATCATCGGCGCCATCAACGGCGATGATTATGTGCATGATAATGAGGTGTACACATATATCGACGGCATCGTTCGCCAGATAACCGAAGCCAACCGGCAACTCGTCCCCGTGAAACCCTTTGTCTTCATCGATCGCAGCAGCTGGGTCAACGCCTATGCCGTCGGCGGCAACCTCCTCGCAGTAAACCTCGGCCTGATCACCTTCTCCACCACCCGGGAAGAACTGGCCCTGGCCATCGCCCACGAGATGTCGCATAACATTCTCCATCACGTCGAGAACGCCATGTACCAGAAAGCCGAATGGCTCAGCTCGGACGACTATAAGCAATCCCTCAACG
Source organism: Puia sp. (assembly GCF_036500295.1). NCBI lineage: Bacteria > Pseudomonadati > Bacteroidota > Chitinophagia > Chitinophagales > Chitinophagaceae > Puia > Puia sp. The sequence continues at coordinate 75,367 of NZ_DASYCH010000001.1, forward strand.
CCGTCCTCGACTCCAAATACGAACGCCTCTCCCGCTTGAAAAAAGTGCTGGAAGGCTATACCTTCAGCCGCAACCGTCACCAACGATACCATGAGAGCGAAGCCGATTCCCTGGCCATCATCCTGCTGAAAAGAAGCAACATCGCCTTCCAGGCCGGCTATTTCCTCCATCTCGACAGCGCGGATCTCGAATATGAGCATCCCCTAAAACATTCACTCTCGGCTTTCTTCACGGCTTATCATCTGCCTTATGAAGAAGGTTGGACCCAAAAACGCAGTCATGGTCTCTCCACCCGGGCCTACTCTTTCTCGGATACCAGCAAACTCGCCGACTCCCTGAAAACCCACCCGGATTGCGTCGATCGCTACGCAAAGACCCGTAGTCTCACCACACCCAATGCACATCTGACACCCATCCCCGCTTCCATCCAGGATAGGGCGAATAAAATGCTTCTCTGGAATATGTATTCGGGCGTCAGCCTCACCCCCTGTCTCTATCGCATCCTGCTGATAAAAGATAAAGGCAATACCGATCTCTGGTACGACTTCATGCTCAGCAACATTTTCGCCGGGCTCTACTACTCCGATCGCGTGCTCAACCGGTTCAATGCCATCGGCGTCGTACCAAAAGAGGTCATCTCAAGGGATTATTACGCCCTCCAAACTCTGCTCGAGCAGATTCCCCGCGACAATCTAAAACAGGCCTGCCAGACTCTGCAGAACGGCGGTTTCTGGAAGAACATGCCCTCAGTCGAAAAAGACCTGAAGTCGTTTGTGTTCACCCTGGCCCTCGACCCTGACGACTCGGACAGGAACAAGGCCCGTGCCGCACATCTCTTCTCCACCGGCAATGCCAATAGCATGTACAACGAACTCGCTCAAAATTTTGAAAAGAAATAACCATGAAACCGAGCACCACAACTTACCTGCGAGGTTCCGTTCGACCATTGAAAGATTATTTTCTCCGGACGAAACCTTTGTTCCGCCTCCTGTGCCTGCTCCTGCTGACCAGCACCGCTGCACAGGCCCAGACAAAACTCTTTAAAGCCGTCGCCGAAGACATGGCCCAGGACTTCCAACTGATCCTGCAGGACGGCAACCTCGTCGGCTACCTCGTCTTCACCCAGCTGGAACGGGCCAGCGCCGATTCCTTCAACTACCGCATCGAGATCATGGACGAAAATCTCAATGACATCGGTACCGTGAAGTTCCGGGACCAAAAGCTCAATCTGAAAGCAGTCTCTTTCGACCAGGATATCCTCTGCCTGGCCTATGTAAAATCCAACTTCGTCGGCAGGGAATATAAAAGCGAAAAAGAATTTCGCAGATCCCGCGGCGAATGCAAAGCGACCCTCTTTAACCAGTTCCTGGGGCTCAACGGCAGGATTCTCGGCGGGACAACCACCGCCCTGGATATCACCCCGGACTTTACCTCCTCGCCCGCAAGCATGTGGAAGGTGCTCGGTGATTTTCATTTCAAACACGGTATCCAGCTGCGGAATATCTCCGGCAAGGGATTCGCCTGCTTCTACGGGGATGATTACAAGAATAATCTGCTCATCTTTAATACCGCCGGCAAGCTCACCTGGAAACGACAGATCAACGACAATGCCGAAGGCTTTACCATGCTCACCTCCGGCACCGAAATATCCCTGCTTGTAAAAATGCGGGAGGCCATGAAAGAAGGCGGGTACCAGGTCCTGAGTTTTAACGCCATCGATTCAACCGCCTACCCAAAATTCCTCTTAAAGGATAAGAAAGGCAACTCTCTGAAGGTGCTGGCCTTCGAGAATGATCCGGTCTCGGGCAAACCCTATCTGGCCGGGCTGGTCATCGATCCCCTCCGTGGCAACCACTTCGGCTACGGCAGAGCCATCTCCCACGGTCCCTATAGCGGCGTATTTAGCATCAGCCTCAACGGTCATACGAGAAAAGATATCCAGGCATCTTTCTCCTACTGGAACGACGGTTCGCTGCCCTTCATCGATAAATATGGCTACCTGCCGCAATCCCACGTATATGCCAACATCGAAAGGGCTTTCAAGGATTATCAGGGAAACACCATCTTCGCCGCCTGCGGCCTGACCAGCAAGGTCCGCTGGGGCGCGATCACGGGCGCCGTTCTCACCGTCTGGACTATCTACGGGGCGCCCGCCTTCCTCGCGGGCGGCACGAATAAATACGCTACACGTGATGTCCTGCTGTTTAAACAGGACGCCGCCGGGAAACTGGATCTGGCGACCACCGTCCGCGCTCCCCGAAGTTCCTACAGCTTTGCCACCTACCCCGTAACTTCCTACGACCCGAACAATTATTATACAGTAAAGAATTCCGATACCCACACCCAATACCTGATCATCGACAAGGCAAAAGACATCGACATTTATAACGTCAATCAGAAAAAGGTGGCCCGTACCATCCCGCACAAAGAAGGAAACAATCTGCTCACCGTCTTCCCCGCCAAGGAAGGTTATGTGATGGTCTACGAATTCAATAAAAAAGAAAAAACGACCCGGCTTTCTATTGAAGCATTATAAATCTTATCTTCAGAGAATGAGAACCATTACGGCCCTCATCCTCTTACTTACGCTCGATAACCTATATTCTCAAAGCCAGCCGGCCCTCACAAGCCGGCTGGATTCTTTTTTCCACCTTCAGTCCGCCGATAAACCCGGCTTCCTCCTCTCCATCGAAAAACACGGCGAAGTCATTTACCATAACGCTGTAGGCCTCGCCAGTCTCGATACCCGGCAACCACTCGATTCCACCAGCAACTTCCGCATGGCCTCGGTGACAAAACAGTTCACCGCAATGGGCATCCTCCTGCTGGAAAAGAAAGGGATGCTGAGCTTCGACGACCCCATCGGCCGCTGGCTTCCCGAACTCCCCGCGCGCATTGGCAGGACCATCCTCATCCGGCACCTGCTCACCCATTCCTCGGGTTTGCTCGACTACGAAAACCTGATCCCCGCGAGTCAGACCACCCAGGTACTGGACGCCGACGTCCTCCGGCTACTCTCGACCCGCGACTCCACCCTCTTCCCGCCAGGCAGCCGCTTTCGCTATAGCAACACGGGCTTCTGCCTCCTGGCCCTCATCATCGAACGCGCCTCCCACGACCCCTACACTAGCTTTATAAGAAAAAACATCTTTCAGCCCCTGCGCATG
>NZ_DASYCH010000002.1:0-112600 GCF_036500295.1 Puia sp.
CAAAGAGCAGCCCTTTTTCTTTGATGATCAGAGATTAAACATCGCCTTCAGCAAAACGATCCGCCCTGGCAGGGCATATGAGCTGGCCGTAAACGTATTGGCCGAAAGATAGAACGCCCTATAGTCCTTAACATTCAGGAAATTAACAGCGCTGAGTTCGAACCTGGTCTTCCATTTATTTGGCTTGAACCGCACCGAAGCATCGGCAAAAAAATACTTCAGGTCGGGGTTGCCCTGCTGCCGGGTAAAATAATGCTCGCCCGACAACTTAAATTGAACATTGGTCAGGGGGTTGTATTCCAACGAGGCCTGCTGTTGCAACTGGTCGAGATGATTGGCTGATGCATCTACCGCCGAATGACTGGCCGTTTGGATGAGCGTGGCTTTATAGGCAAAAACCAGATGCTCCCCTATTTTGGTGTCGGCGCCGAGTGAACCGGTTTCGGTGATGGTGTTGAACGGCAATAATTGCCCATTCTGCAGCTGCACCGATCGGGAGCTTTGCCATTGCAAACCGGCACTAAAAGTGGTTTTCAACGGAAAAACGTATTTACTCACCGTGCTGCTGACCGTCCATGAGCCGGTAGCATTGGAATAAGGCAGCACGACCTGTTGCTGCAAATTATTGGTAATGATCTCCGAAGCAATCTTATTTGCAGCGAGATGGTCATAACTGATATTCAGGCTGGCGAATAGCAGGAGAAGCGATTTACGGTAACTAAATCCGGCAGCGGCATGCTGGTTCCGTTTTTCGATCAGGGCTGCGGTGTTGGCGAATATCGTCCGGTAGTCTTTCAGAATATACCCCTGGTAAAGATCTTCGATCGTGCCGGTTTCATTGCGATACAGGTAGGAGAGAGAAAGATAATTCTCAGCGCCAATCTGATATTTTACTCTGAACTGCGGGTTAAAATAGAGTCGCTTCAACTGTTTGTCCAGTGTATACAGTCTATCGGAGTAATCGATCTGCTGCAGGCTCACGGGCAAGCTAAGGTTTGCCTGAAGGATCTTTCCGGGCAAGTCATAGTCCGCTTCCCCGTATATTTTCGTCCTGGTCCAGTTCAGATGATTCATCGAGCTGTCCGATTCCGGGGTTAGCTTGGTATCAACCTGCGCCACATTAAGGTTTGACGTCAATTCCTGCGATTGGACACTAAACCCCGTCTTGTAACTCTGCGTGATGAGGCCAGAAGGTATTTTGAGTGATACATAATTAGTGGTGTACCAGGTGGGCACATTTACGGTTTGTATCAATTGAGCATATTCGTTACCCGCATTAAAAATTGCCGGCTGATAGTTGGGGCCGACGGCCCTGTTTTCGGGTTCGGCCGAATGACTGATATAGGAATAGGTCTGTATAATATCATTCGACTTTAACGATATAATCCGATTAAATTCATTGGAGAAGCTCAACTGGTTGTCATGAAATACCTGATTTACCACGGCGACGCCCGTGTTCAGCGACGAATGAGAAGCAGACCGGTTATCATCCAGTACCAGGGCATCATTCAGATAATACTTGTCCTTGTTGATGTTCAGCGTGAATTGCGTATGCAGGTTGTCCGGCTGGAAACGATTGTGTTGCGTCTCATTATACCGGATGGTGTCGCCGGGCAAATAAATGGAGCTCTGCTGGCTGAAATCCTGCCGCTGGTTGTCATGGAAATACCAGGCGTTGACCCTGAGCTGTATGTCATTAGGTAGCTTGACCAGGTTGTTGAGGTTGAGCAACCCGGATTGATTGAACAAATACCTGTTACGCGATAGCCCCGGGGTATTTACCGTACCGAGGGACAGCAGCGCGGCCGGCATAGAATTATCGATGAGCTGTTCATAGTTGGTTAAATTATGAGCAACCAGTTCCTGCTGCAGGTCGTATCCTGTATTGTTTCCTTTCAGGTAATTAATGGCCTTGTAATTGTCCTTAAATAGCATCGCGTTCAGGTCGACGTCATAATTTCCCGGCGAACCCGCTGCTACGCTCTCCTGGCCGATAATCTGCATTTTCGCACCTTTTTTTATCGTCAGGTTGAGGGCTACATCGTCGCTCATCACCTTATTTCGCAACACCTTAACAGGCTGGTCGCCCTGTATCACCTGCACCTGCGCTACAACACTGTGCGGGATAGTGGTGGTGGCGATGTTGTATTTGTCATCCAGCAGGTTATCCCCGTTGATATACAAGTTAGAGATCTGCTTGTTATTATAAAATATCGTTCCATCAGTAGCGACGGTTATTCCCGGCAATTTTTTAAGCACATCCCCGATCACCATATCCTGTGCATTGGCAAAATCAGATACGTTGTAGCCAAGCGTATCGCCATGCGTTCGTAACACGGGCCGGCTGCTTTTGATCTCGACCGACTGCAACTGGTTTGCCGAAACGTCCAGGGTGAAGTCGTAGGCAAGGTGTACGTCTGCTACCGGCCGGCTCATCGTTTTGTAACCGATACTCGTTACTTCTATCACCAGCCCGCTTAATGGCGTGTTGGCCGGGATCTGTAACTTATAAGCGCCGCCGACGTCTGTAACAGCATAGCCGACAATCCGATTGACAAGGGAATTTTTCAGGTTGACACTGGCATAAGGGATGCCCTTGCCCGTGCTATCCTTTACCGTACCCCTGATAGCTTGCGCGAAGCCTGTCAGGGAAAGCAATACCGCGATAACAAGCAGGCTCAAACCCTTTAAGTACCTGTTCGTCATTTTTCGGTCAGTTCGATGGGGTTATTGGTGACAGAACCCGGAGGTGGGGGACCACTCCTATGACCAACCACGACATGATCCATTTTAGGGCCGTCGCCATGATCATTGGCCGCATTAATGGCTTGCGCAAATGCAGCGGGATCTTTCCTCATGGTCTCCCGCAGTTTGTAGAATTCCTTTTGCGTGGTTTTGACCAATCTGGCTGGCGGCACGATCAAATTCGGGTCATCGATCAAATCCCGCAAGACTGGCGGGATATCCTTTTCATCGGTGTTACCGGCGGTCGACTGATCCTTTGCCGACGGAACCGTTTTTTCCACCCCGTCAAAAGCAAATACTACTTCGTTTTTAGAGTCGCGGGCATCGACAATGACGCCGGGCAAGCCGTTCAATTTCCAGGGGCCGCTATGCACCGGAAGATCGGGGCAAAACCATACTATGTAATCCCGGCCTTTAAAATGGCCGGTGGCTTTCTGGCAGTGCAGTCCGCCGAAGGTGGCCGTGTCGTTGCCGATCTTCCAGTCTATGGCGGGTAGTGGGCCTTCGATCAGGTATTCGTTAACCATGATGACATCTTTTGTGAACAATTTCTGTTCACCCGGATATTGATAATATTGGGTGGGCGAACCAACACCATGCCGGTTGATCCTCGGCTGTCCGTCCGGACTGCTGGCCACCGCCTCGGCATAGGCCTTTTTAAACTGTTGACCTGCTACAAACCCGTCGTAACTTCTATAAGCGCTTGCGTTCTTACCTAGGAATAATACCATATTCTCTGTGTAAGGGTGGTCCCGGCTCGTAGTATCCCTTATATGGGTAAATTTGTAATGCACCATCAGCCACGCCGTATCGGGCTTTTGCGCTTTTGCGCTGATAAATGCCGCCAGTAAACCGACGACAAATAGGAATTGCATTTTCATAATCCTTACTATTTTTAAACAAACCTATTCCCGGGGCCCCGCTTCCCGAAAACTTTGGTATGAATCGGGGTTTGGCAGGACTGAAGAGGGGAAATTTGTTATCCTGGATTTCAAAAACGTCTCATTTAGCTACCGATCCGGCCTGTTACTCACCTTGTTTTTGACGGTAAGCGTGATAGTTTATCTTTGTTGATATGCTCCCGGCTAAAAAAAGACTTTGGATAGAAATACTGGTCCACCTCGTGTTTTGGGCGGGCGTTTTTTATGTGCTCACGTCATTGGACAGCTCGCATATTCGCATCTGGGCAAAGGTCGGTCCTGCTGAGCTAGGTATGGCAATGAGAGATTCTTATGATGACAAGCCCATCTCGGTCTATGTATACGTGATGCTGGTTTTCCTGGCGGCACTTTTTTATGGTAATGTATATTGGGTATTCCGAAAAGTTATCCGTAATAAAAATATCCTGGTCCGGCTGATCATCTGCTCCGCATGGCTTACGACGGTATTTGGCGCGAATTACCTTATCGTTGGCCCCTTGTTCGACCGGGCGAATCCAGCGCCCAAGCTACGGCCCCTGGAAATTTCGGTTGTAAAAGGGGACACCACATTCAGGTCGTCGCAGGCATTCAGGCCGGTGCGGCCTGGTGACCCTCTTCCCCATCCCCGTTTTCAGGCCATCAGCTTCATGATCGATGGCTGGCGCCAAATACAGTCGGTGATCTTGTTTGCTTTCCTGGTGATCGAGGGTATTGCTATCGCCTATTTTTTTCTGAACGCCTGGATAAAAAGCGAACTCATCCAAACCCGGCTACAGGCCAATCAGCTGGTCACCGAGATCAAGTTTCTTAAATCGCAGATCAACCCGCATTTCCTGTTCAATACGCTCAACAACCTATTCTCGATGGCGCAAGGCAAAGGAAACGACGAACTGGCCGACGGCATCTCAAAACTTTCAGGGATGATGCGCTATATGCTGTATGACAGCAATGAAGAAAGTGTTCCGCTCTGCAAGGAAATCACTTACCTGGAAGAATGCATCACCCTCAACAAACTGCGCTATGCCGATGAGGAAGTAAAAATAACGTTTGATCACCCCCCGCAGACTACCGATATCCGAATCGCTCCAATGCTGTTTATCCCCTTCGTGGAAAATGCCTTTAAGCATGGCGTCGCCATCGGGCAAAGAGCGGCCATCCGGATCGCCATGGCCGTTTCCGGCGAAAAACTGATCTTTGACTGCGTCAATACGGATTATAGCAAGATCCGGAAAATGGAAATGGAAATAAGCGGTATCGGGCTGGAGAATGTAAGACGAAGGCTGGAACTTGTTTACCCGGGTAAACACCGGCTGAAGATCAATAATGAAGAGGAGAAATTTATGGTTAACCTGGAAATCGATCTCTCATGATGACCTGCATCGCCATTGACGACGAACCGAAGGCCCTGGAGGTGATAGAACGGTATTGCCAGAAGATCAGTTCAGTCAGCCTGAAGGCTAGCTTTCGGGAACCACTCAAGGCGATCGAGTTTCTGAACCGCGAAAACGTGGACCTGATCTTCCTCGACATCAATATGCCGGATATCAGCGGAATGCAGCTGCTGCAAACCTTGTCGCCGCGACCCCTGATCATTTTCACTACCGCCTACAGCAAATACGCCGTGGAAAGTTATGAGCTGAACGCGCTGGATTACCTGCTGAAGCCGGTAACATTTGAGCGTTTCCTTATGGCCGTCAACAAAGCCGCGGCGGCATTTTCGTCAAAAAATGCCCCGGGTCCCGATGACGCCGCCGCTGTATTCATCAAAAGCGGACCGCAGACCTACCGGGTTAAAGTGAGCGAGATACTATACCTGGAAAAGAACGGCAATTACATAACCGTTCACCGTAAAGATGGAAATCTGCTGATCCGCGAAAATATGGGGGACATTTTTGACCTTGTACCGCCAGCGGATTTTATCCGGGTGCATAAATCGTACGTGGTTGGGATCAGGCATGTCAGCATGATCGAAGTTCATCAACTTACCATCAATGGTGAAAAGATCCCCATTGGCAGCACCTACCGCGATTCGCTCCGCAACCGCCTCGGGATCATGTGATACGGTCGCATGCAATTGATTTTCAATATATTATAAATTTTTCCTGTTGATTCATATACCCCGGATTAACCAGATGCCCGATAGGAATTTGACCGCACCGATCTAATTGCTATCTTCAGCATTCTTATTTCTATGACCCTGATAGGCAAATCCTTTTTTCAATATGCAGCCTGGCCGACCCTCTTCCTGTTCCTGCTGGGCCAACGGCTCCAAGGCCAGAACCTGGTGGCGAATCCTTCCTTTGAAGATATCAACACCTGCGCTGAGTTTGGTCAGCCCTGCAGTCCCTCCGCGTGGTTCTATTTAAGCAGAAAGTTGACAACCGGTTACTTTCCGCGGTTTCCCTCTGCCACGGGTAGCCGCCACCTGCAACTGGTCGCCGCCAGCCGCCAGTCAGTCGACCGCCAATATTGGGAAACCCTGCTCCTTTGCCCCCTTGAAGCCGGAGAACGATATACTGTCAGCCTGAAGATCGCCAGCCCACGCAACGATACCGAGCTTGCTACCGTTTGCCCCAATCTGCGGGATATCGGGATATGGTTTACCACCCGATTTGTGTTTGTGCAGGGCGACTCCATTTTGCAACCCGCAAGGTACCTCAGTTTCACCGGTGCGTCGGTCCGGGATCTGAAGAACGGCTGGTTCGAGATCAAAAAAGAATATGTCCCTACCGTTAATTCCACGATCCTGATCGTCGGCAACTTCGTGAGAACCGCTAACATCGACATCATGGACCAACGGAACAATACCAACCCCTCCATCGATATCCTGATAGACGATCTTGCTGTCGTCCCGATGAAGAAGCCGATCTGCGCGGGTTATGAGAAAATAAAAGACTCTCTATATTCCATCCGCAGACGACATTCCGATAGGCATTCCGAGGATCTGGACCCCGATCCCGGGGATTCCATACCCAATACCGAAGAGAAGAAAGTCACGCCGCCGGAACAACACCCCCAACGTTCAGCGGATAGCATTCGACGCCCGCCGTTGACGGATACCATTGTTATCCATAATATTCAGTTTGATTTCGACAAATACCTGGTACAAAACCCGGACACCTTACAGCGTTATAAAAGCCTCCTCACCAAGCCCGGCATAAAGAGGATCCAGGTGGTTGGATTTACCGACGATATCGGCTCGGAAGCCTACAATCTGGACCTTTCTAAAAAAAGAGCAAATGAGGTCGCCCGGCTGCTCGCTTCGAAGTTCGATATCCCACCTGCTTTGATAGACGCGGAAGGCAGGGGCATATCCAGGGTGTACCCAACAAAAGACCTAAACCGAAGAGTGGAGATCTATATTTTTCACGAATAGGGATGGCCCCTCCTAAGCAAACTCATTCCGTCCGCAGGCTTTTTACGGGGTTGGTCCTCGCGACCCTGATGGCCTGTAAACTAACCGTCAATAGAGTGATGGCCAGGGCGGCACTGCCTGCCGCGACAAATATCCACCAGGAGATGGTCGTCCGGTAGGCATATTGTTGCAACCATCGATCGAGCAGCCACGAGGCGATGGGAATTGCGATCAGGATAGAAAGTCCGGTTAAAAGGATAAAATCCTTCGAGAGCAATCTCCAGAGACTGAAGACGGATGCGCCCAACACTTTCCGAACGCCGATCTCGCGGATGCGCTGCTCCGCAACAAAGGAAGCCAGACCGAACAGCCCGAGACAGGAGATGAGGATGGCCAGGAAGGTGAAGAATCCGGCCAATTGTCCGATGCGCAACTCGTCGCGGAACTTGGCGTCATACTGCTGGTCAACAAACTTATAATCAAATGGCTCGGCCGGGTTATATCTTGAGAATATGGGTGCGATCAGGCTCAGGGCTTCCCGGGCGCTAAACCGGGGATCGATCTTCACCGTTACATTCGACATTTGATAGGGCGCCAGATAATATAATGCCGGAATGGGCGACTCATAAGGTGATTCCATAACCACGTCCTTTACCACACCGATCACGGTAAAATTCATGTTCATCCAGGTCACCGTCTTGCCGATGGGGTCCTTCCAGCCCATCGCCTTGAGGGCCGTTTCATTCAGGATCATCGTCATGGCATCTGCACCGGAGGGCCCGGTCCGAAAATCCCTTCCTTGCGTAACCTGCAACCCGACCGTTTTCGCATAACCTTCTGTTACTCCCTTCATGGAAAAATCGGGGTCTCCCGTGGGTGCCGGGTGATGGTCGCTCCAGGTAAGGCCCCCGTTGAATGGCCAGGATTCCGTCACAGGGGCTACGGATTCGGCCACTTCTTCGATCGCACCCGTGCGTAGCAGATCGCTGCGGAAGGCTAAAAAATGATCATGGACATCCTTCGTGTGCATCTGCATCATGACCAACCCGCCCTGATCATACCCCACCGGTCTGCTCCGGGCATATTGCACCTGCCGGAAAACAATGACCGTACCGATGATCATGGCAATGGAAACCGTAAACTGCACCACCACCAATATTTTACGCGGGAGAGAGGCCAGGCGGCCCACCCGGAACACCCCTTTTAATACCTTGATGGGTTGGAAGGAGGAGAGATACAGCGCAGGGTAGCTCCCCGCAATGATGCCGGTGATGGTACTGAAAACGACGCAGGTGATCCACCAAACGGGGTTTAGCCAGGGAATAGACATTTTCGTGTCTGCCAATTCATTGAAAAATCGCATCGATAATTGCGCAAGGCCCATCGCGATTCCCAGCGCGAGGAAGGTCACCAGCAACGATTCACTGAAGAATTGCCCGATCAGTTGACTGCGCAGCGAGCCGACCACTTTGCGGATCCCGACCTCTTTGGCCCTTTTCTCCGAACGGGCCGTACTCAGGTTCATGAAATTGATGCAGGCCAGTAAAAGCACGAGGATGCCGATCAGCCCGAAAAGCCGTACATACCTGATCCTTCCGCCGGCATCGTAGCCATTGCTGAAGTCGGAGTATAAATGCCATCGGCTCATCGGGTGCAAAAACAACTCGAACATATTTTGGTTCTTACCTGTGGAGTCGATCCAGGGGTCGCTGTTCCTTTTGATGTCTTTTATTTTTGCGGAAATCTTTTCGATATCCGTATTATCCGCGAGCTGCACATAGGTGAGCCAGTTGTTGTCACCCCAGCTACGCCGGTTGCTCCTGGTCTCGGGGTCTATCGCAGCATAGAGGTCCCAGGGCGCCAGAAAACTAACATCCCTGAACGTGCTATTATACGCGAAGTCATTATAAACACCGGTCACTTTAACCGACACGGTATCATCCATGCTTAGTATCCTGCCGACAGGATCAGCGCCGGCAAACAGCGCCCGGGCCAGGGAGGCCGACAACACGATCGAGTGAGGGTCTTTCAACCCGGACCAGCTTCCTTGCAACATCGGCAGCGTCAACATCTCCAGGCCATCGGGTTCCATGAAGTTCCCTCTCTTTATCAGCTTCTTTTCTCCGAACGCGAAAACGTGCTCCCGTGTCTGGGAGGAAAGAACCACCCGCTTAAAGTTGCTCCCGAACTTTGCCCTTAGCTCATCGGCAACGGGAGCGGGCAACTGTGGTTGAGCGCCATGTTTGCCGGGGTACAATTCCCACACCTCGGCAACCCGGGCATAGTTGTCAAACTGCCGGTCAAAGGACCATTCATTGTAGATCCAACAGGCAATCAACATGGCTACGGCCATGCCTATGGAAAGGCCGCCAATATTGATAAGAGCGGAAAGCCTGTTCTTGAAGAGACTGCGCCAGGCGGTTTTGAAGTAGTTTTTGAGCATAGAAAAGGTGGTTCTTTTCTGAATAGTGGTTCTTTTCTGAATACCTGCATTTCCGCAAAAGGTTACAATTAATTCGTGATCCCGCCGATGCCAAACTGATTCCCTGCACGCACCGGCTTTTTCCCGTCAAATTGTATTTCCACCATTTTCTCGCTGGCCACACTGTTATTAAATTCGTCCTTCAGGGTCAGGAGGACCTTACGGGTCTTTACGTCTATCACTTCCCCACTGGAGGGATAAGCATATTTTCCGTCGATACTGAAGGTGACCCACCCGGGCATATCCTGTAGCGGAATGGTTGTCAATTGCTGATAAGGCGGTTTTGCGCTGAATACATGAAGCCGCATGTTATGCCCGTCACAAAGCCATAGCTCCTTCTCATCCGGCGTAAGGCCGATGCCATGGCTGGGATTGCCATGCCTTCTCACGGGACCGGGCTCCCACCCTTCCACTACCACATGGGCGATCTTTCTCCCGGATCTGAGATCTCCGACCTCAAACCCCAACAGGCTGTCCACGGTCACATAGACCCGGTCCTCTTTGCCGTTGACGGTAAACGGCCGGATAAAATTGGCAAACGGACCCACCTTTCGGGCCAGCTCGTGCTTATGAGCATCGGCCACAAAAAGCCAGGGGCTGCCGATATCATCGAGGTATACGACATCCCCTGCCCGGCCGTAGATCGTATTATGCGCCCGCTTATATACCGGGATCTTTTTGATGATGTCACCGGTTTTACAGTCTACCACGTTCCAGAAAGTGTTCTCGAGGGAAGGCAGGTACATGGTAAGGCCGTCGGGTGAGATGGCCATGCGGTCACAGCCACCGTCGATTTGCCGTTCCCATAAAATGGAATCCGTGCGGAGGTCGATGCGCTGCAATGATTCAAGTGTACTGACATAGATACTATTCAGGGGAATGCTTACGGCGAGCCCTTTTACGTTCGAGGGTTTCCCGTTCGGGTGAAGTCCGCGGGTGCGGATCCGCTTTACAAACCGGTGGTTGTTGTTGATGTCGAAGACCAGGATGCCTTGACCGCCGTATCCCAGGTAGTCACGGATGCCCGGGGTGGCGACATACAGGTATCGCTGCTGCGCCTGGGCAACCGCAGAAACGCCGATGATCAGGGCGATGACCGACGTTAAGACGTTTTTTATGAGGTGACGCATATGGAAAGATAAGATCGTTATGAATATACGAAAGTTATTACGCCTCAAAATACGGCGTGTCGTCGCGGGACTCGGTATCCTTCTGCTGCCAGTAGGCCAGCGTGACGATGTGGCCGTCGGAGGTTTTCAACAGCCGGCCGAAGATGGCATTGATGGCGTTGAACGCGACATCTGTGACGCCGACAGTGAAGGTTTCTGGTGCAGGAGGTGGCGGGGGTGGCGGGGGCACGGGTTGTGGTGGAGCCTCCGGCACCGCAGAGGGCGACGCAGCAGATGCGGCGGCAGGCGCGGCAACAGGGGCGGCGGTAGGGGTAGCGGCGGCGGGTTTGGCGGCAGCGGCAGGGGCGACTTTTGGCGGCGGGCTGGCTACGACGACCACGGTGAAGCGATTGTACTCAAGGACCCGTCGCAGGAACCCGACACGGGCGGGCGGGACATTCTTTTCGACAATGGCGCATTTAACGCCGTCCAGCTCTTCAAACAGATGGTTTTGATTGATCGCCATTATTGCCTGGTTTATACCCCGATACTCAGTGAATAAATATAATCATAGACCCAGCCCGCCAGCCCCGTCACCAGGATGCCGGCCAGACAAATCGCAAATGCGATATTAGGGAGAAGCGGAACTTTCAGCTTGCCGATCGGTTCCGGCTGCTTATCCATAAAGATAGCCTTTATCACCCGCAGGTAGTAATACAGCGAGATGACCATATTCAAAGCCGCGATGCTTATAAAGACATAATTTCCTCTTCCCGCGGCGGCCATCAGCAAAAAGAATTTGCCAAAGAAGCCCGCGGTGGGCGGGATACCCGCGAGGGAGAAAAGGGAAATGGCCATGACCCAGGAAAGCAGGGGGTTATGAGTGTAGAGTCCCTTATAGTCGTCGATGGTCTCCCGGCCTGTCTGCGCGCTGATAAGGGCGACGACCCCGAAGGCGCCAAGATTCGAAAAGATATAGATGAGTATAAAATAAACCACTGATGCATCCCCGGTGCGCGAACTGCCCGACATCCCGGCAAGGATGAAACCCGACTGAACGATGGAAGAAAAGGCCAGCAGCCGCTTCAGGTTGTTTTGGCGAATGGCGAAGAGGTTGCCGGTGAGCATGGTCAGCACCGAGATGAGGACCAATATGCGCCGCCAGTCTCCGGCCATAGGCTTAAATACGGTATACAGGGTCTGGACGAAAATAAAGAAGACGGCGCCCTTGGAGATCACTGAAAGATAAGCGGTAACGGGGACGGGCGAGCCCTCATAGACATCCGCCGTCCAAAGATGGAACGGAACCGCTGAAACTTTGAAAGCAAAGCCGGAGAAGAGGAGGATAAAAGCAAAGAGCTGGAAGGCGCTGCCGTCAAGGTGATGGACGATCTCGATAAATCCAAGCGTTCCCGTGGCGCCATATAACAGGGAGATGCCGAAGAGCAGGAGAGCCGAGGAAAAGGCGGAGGAGATAATGAATTTCATCGCGGCCTCCGAGGATTGCCGTTTTTCCAGATCGAAGCCCGAGAGGGCAGTCAGCGGGATGGTCGATAACTCCAGCCCGAGATAGAACATCAGCAGATTGCCCGCGGAGATCATAAAGAAGAAGCCGGTCAGGGTCGCCAGCAGCAACATATAAAATTCCAGCATCTGCCGATGGGTCTTCAGCCAGTCATACGCCAGCAGCGAGACGATCAGCGTGCCCAGGTTGAGGATATTCTTTTCCAGCACGATCAGCCCATCGGTATGGAACATCCCGTTGAACAAGGTTGCGCCGGTGGCCGGAAAGAATCCGAGGACAAGATTTACCGTCAGCAAAACATTGATGAGGGTAAGGATCGGACCGGGCCGGGATTCCGTGGACGCCACCTTTATAAAAAGCAACAGGAAGAGGATGCCTGTCACCATCAACTCCTGTCTTAAAGAAACGATAATTCCATTCCACATAAACGCTTGTTCATTTATTGATCAATTGGTTCAGCCAAAAAGGCGCCACGCCGATGACGACGATCCCGGCAATCAGCAGGACACCCGCCAGTTTTTCGTTCCAGGAAGCGTCGGTGAGGCTGTTATATTGGGGGTCTTTTATAGGTCCCATAATGGTCTGACCCGTCGCCCTCAGGATATACACCGCCGTAATGACGATCGATGCGCAGGCAAGGATGGTCGCGAGGCGGCTGGCGGTTTCGGGTCGCTGCCAGGAGCCCATGAAGATGGTCATCTCCGCAACAAAGCCGCTGAGGCCAGGCAGGCCAAGTGAACACAGGCCCGCGATGACAAAGATGGTGGCGGTAAACGGCATTATTTTGAGCAGCCCGCCGAGCTTTTCGACGAGGCGGGTGTGGGTCCGGTCGTAGATCATCCCAATCGCCGCGAAGAAAAGGGCCGTCATCAGCCCATGGGAGATCATCTGCATCACGGCGCCGACGATGGCCGTGCGTGTTCCCATGCCGATGGCTAAAAGGATAAAACCGCAATGACTGACGGAGGAATAGGCGTTGATATATTTCAGGTCCTTCTGCATCATCGTCGCAAAGGCGCCGTACACGATGGCGATGGTGGCGAGTCCGATGATATAGGGCGAGTATTCAGCGGCGGCGGCGGGCATCATATAGATCGCCACCCGCAGACAGCCATAGCCGCCGAGTTTCATGGAGATACCCGCCAGGAACATCGACGCCGCGGTAGGTGCGGAGGAGTGACCGTCGGGGACCCAGGTATGAAAGGGAAACAGCGCGGTAAAGATGCCAAAGCCGACAAAAAGAAAGGGGAAGAAAATGCGTTGGACGCTTACGGCCGGATGAATATCGGGCCAGTAGAGGCTGGGCGGCCCATAGCTGTTATAATAAATCCCCAGGATGCCTATGAATACCAGCGCCGAGCCGGCCATCAACATTAACGCGAGCTTTAGCGCGGCGTATTCTTTTTTACCCGACCCCCAGATGCCGATAAGCAGGAATTTTGGAATAACCGAGATCTCGAGAAAGAAAAAGAGGGTAAAAAGGTCGAGAGAGATGAAGAAGCCATAGGCGCCCGCGCTTAGCAAGAGCAGCAGGATGAAGAATACCCTGGAATGGGGCCCTATTTTCCAGGAGACGAGCACGGCGCCCACCATGATCACGGCCGTGAGCAGGATCATGGCGACCGAAATGCCGTCAACACCCACATGGTAGTCGATGTTAAGGGCCGAAAACCACGCGTGCCGGTATTCGAAAAGCATCGAAACGGGATTTCCCGCGGCGCGTTCCTTCCAAAATACGGCAAGCAAAACAAAGGAAAGAACCAATTGCACCGTGACCCCTGCGAAGGATAACCAGCGGATGGCGTTCTGCCCCCGGCTGAAAAGCAGGGCGAGAACGGTCAGTAATGGTACTATGACAAGTATGGACAGATTCATGTGACGATATAAATGAATAAAACGGCTAATCCAGCTATTCCGATAAAGAAGAACCAGGCATAGTCCTGAACCCTCCCTGATTGTACGCCTTTGATGGCAGTCGAGATGCGGCCGGTGGTGATCGCGACGCCATTAATAAATCCGTCGACGATATTCCGGTCGATCCACGCGGCAGGCCGGCCGATGCAATTAAATATGATCTTCTTCGTGATGAAGAGATAAAGTTCGTCGATATAGAATTTATGATAAGCAAAGGTGTAGAGCCCACGAAGGGATGCTGCAGCTTTTGCCGGCCGGTCGCTTGCTTTGGCATAGAGCCAGGCAGCGATGCCGATACCAACAGCGGCGATCAGGACGGGCGCGATGGCATTCGTGCCGATGCCCGAAGGCTTGTCCGGGAAACCGGAGGCCGTGACGAACCGGGAAAAAGGAATGAAGCCCGCAAAGACGGCGCCCAACGCGAGGATCACCAGCGGAAGGGATTCGACCAGAGGTTGTCTGTGCCGATGTCCGGTCGCGGGTTTATGCCAGAACACGGAAAAATAAAGCCGGAACATATAGAAGGCCGTTAGCCCGGAGGTGAATAACCCGATGCCATAGACCAGCTTATTGGAATTCCAGGCGGCAAGCAGGATCTCTTCCTTACTGAAAAAGCCGGCGAAAGGCGGGATGCCGGCGATTGCCAGACAGGCGATGAGGAAACAGGCGTGGGTAAGCGGAAGCGATTTTCGCAGGCCGCCCATATCCTTCATCTCGTTGCTGTGGATGTTATGGATGATCACGCCGGCGCAGAGGAAGAGCAGGGCTTTGAAGAAGGCATGGGTGAAAAGATGGAAAAGAGAGGCCGTGTAGCCCAGTGCGGGATCTTCGCCGGGATGGTAGGTCCCCAGGGCAAACATCATGTAACCGATCTGCGACATGGTCGAATAGGCCAATACCCGCTTGATATCCGTTTGGGTACAGGCGATGATCGCTGCCAGCAGGGCGGAGATGGCCCCGGCGTAGAGAATGATCTGTGTTACCGCCGGATCGATAAGCGCGTAAAGGAGATACAGACGAGCCACGAGGTATACACCGGCTACGACCATCGTCGCGGCATGGATGAGGGCGGATACCGGGGTAGGCCCCTCCATCGCGTCGGGCAACCAGATATGCAGCGGGAACAGAGCCGATTTGCCTGCACCGCCGATGAATACCAGGATCAGCCCCCAGGATATCAGGGAGACGCCCCAAAACGATGCCAACCCGGCGTCGGAAGGATTCATCACGGCGCTCAGAAGCCGGCTGATGAGGATATTAAAATCGAGCGTATGGGCCTGAAAGGAGAGGATCAGGATGCCGACCAGGAATCCCAGATCGGCGAATCGGGTAACGATAAAGGCCTTTTTTGCCGCGGCCACGGCAGTCGGCCGATCGTAGTAATAGCCGATGAGCAAATAGCTGGAGCAGCCCACTAGCTCCCAAAAGATATAGATCTCGAAGATATTCCCGGACACCACCAATCCGAGCATCGAGAAGGTGAAGAGGCCGAGAAAGGCGTAGTAGGTCGCAAAGCGCTCCTCGCCCTTCATATAGGAAAGAGAAAACAGATGGACCATGAGCGAGACGAGGCTGACCACGACGATCATCATCACCGAGATCGGATCGAGGATAATGCTCATGTCGATAGACAGGTCATGGGAAAAGGACAACCACTCCAGTTTCAGAGCCGTAACCGGCCGGTAAGCGCCGTTCACCATCCCACCCACAAAAAAATACCAATAGGCTACCCACAGCGACAGTGCCGTGGAGACGAGCAGGAGTCCCGTGGCGATGGCCCCGGCGAATGACCGGATATATTTCCTGCCGAACAGCCCGAGGATGACAAATCCGATGAACGGCAGCAAAGGGATCAGGATGATATAAGCAGTGTTTGGCATATGACCTTGTTCAGAATTTCAGTTCGTCGGCCGCTTCCACGTCGATGGAGCGGATATTCCGGTACAGATTGATGATGATCGCGATAGCCACGGCGGCTTCGGCGGCGGCAATGGCGATGATGAACAGGCTGAAGAAAACACCAGCCAGCTTTTCGGGATACAGGTATTTGTTAAAGGCGACAAAGTTGATGTTGACGCTGTTGAGGATCAGTTCCACCGACATCAGCATCGTGATCATGTTCCGGCGGGTGAAGAGCCCGAACATCCCGATGAAGAAAAGGCCGGTGCTGACAAAGAGGATATAATGAAGAGGGATCATTTTTCGTCGGATTTTGGTTTTATGGCAAGAACGATGCAGCCGATCATTGCCGCCAGCAGGAGGATGCTGACCACTTCGAAGGGCAGCACATAACCGTGCTCGGTCGTGCTCAGCAGCTGGGTGCCGATGGCGGAAACACTCATGTCAGGCCCCCCATAATCGTATCGCGGTTCCGGGACGCGGAACCGGCCGTACTGGCCGAGCAGGATGCAGGTCAGCAGGAAGCCGGCACAGACCGCAAGAGCGGAAAATACGGCGCTGCTGCGGATAGGCGGCGGAAGCTCCTTTCCCGACTGTTGGGTCAGAAAGATGGAAAAGATGATCAACACGACGATACCGCCGACATAGACGACGATCTGTACGGCGGCGATGAATTGCATGTCCAGCCAGAAGTAAAGTCCCGCGATGCCGGTGAGACAGAAGAGCAGCCAGATGGCCGAACGGAATATTTTCCTGGAGGTGACCGCGAGTGCGCCGGTCACCAGGATAAATGCGGAAAGGATATAAAAAACGACAACAGACGCCTCCATTATTCAACGCCCTCTCTGATTTTAGAACCGGGTTTATTTAATTTTTTTGTCAGCTGACTGCGGTCATACACACTATGTTCGAAATTCTGCGCCATTTTTATTGCATCTGTCGGGCAGGCCTGAACGCAAAGATTACACATCGTACAAAGCTCCAGGTGATAGATAAAGGTGTCCAGCGCCTTTTTTTTCTTTCCCTCGGGTGTCACATCGAATTTGGTGATGATCTTTATCGTTCCGTTGGGACAGGCCAGTTCACAGGCGGTGCAGCCTGTGCAGGCGTGTTCATTGTTTGCATCGTGGGTCATGACCACTTCACCACGAAAGCGTTCGGGCAGGACCATCGTGGCGCGATTGTCGGGATATTGCTGGGTGATGATCTCTTTGCGATGGGTGAAGTAGTAGCCCGTCAGCTTCATCCCTTTCAGGAGAGAGCGGGCGCCCCGGTAGATATCGGTGATATAGTCTTTTAAAAATGCCATCCTTTTATCGTGATAAGGGTCATTAATAACAGGTTAATAAGACTCAGGGGCAGGAGATATTTCCATTCGAGGTTCAGCAACTGGTCGATGCGGAGCCGCGGGAAGGTCCAGCGGAACCACATGATCACGAAAATGAGAAAGAAGGTCTTGCCGACGAACCAGATCGAAGAGGGAATATAATCCATCACGTGATTGAAGCCCGTCCAGTGGCCGATATGCAGCGGCATCCAGCCACCAAGAAAAAGCGTGGCGGCTATCGAGCAAACGATAAAGATGTTGACATATTCGGCCAGGAAGAAGAGGGCGAATCTCATCCCCGAGTATTCGGTATGGAATCCCGCGGTGAGTTCCGACTCGGCTTCGGCGAGGTCGAAAGGTGCGCGGTTGGTCTCGGCCGTGACGGCGATGATGAATATAATAAAGGCGATGACCGCGGGGATATGTCCTTTGAAGATCCACCAGCCATCCTGCTGCGAATTGATGATATCGGAGATCCGTAGGCTGCCGGTCAACACGACGATGGACAGGACCGCAAATCCGGCGGACAGTTCATAGCTGACGATCTGGGCGCCGCTGCGCATGGCGCCAAGCAGGGAGTATTTGTTATTGCTGGCCCAGCCCGCCATCAGGATGCCGATGACCGAAAGGGAGGACACGGAGGAAACATAGAGTATGCCGATATTGATATCCCATATCTGGGTGCCTTTTGCAAAGGCGATGGGAACGAGGATCAGCATGGCGACCACGATGACCACGAAGGGCGCCAGGTTGAAGAGGAATTTGTCGGCGCCGTCGGGGACCAGCCCTTCTTTCATGGCCAGTTTGAGGGTGTCGGCCAGTGTCTGGAGTGACCCGCCGGGACCGACACGATTGGGGCCCAGCCGGATCTGCATATAGGCGGAGACCTTGCGTTCCATCAGCACCAGGACGAGGCCGAGCAGGGCGAAGAGCGTTATCGCACCCAGTCCGACGAGGAGGCCTTCGAGGAGGGTGGCCATAGCGGGGCTAAATGCCCGGTTCAGCCATGCATCGATGGAATGGGTAATATTTTCTATGCTAAGCATCGTTATATGTTGATGGCGCACCCGGCCACTATCTATCGATATCGGGTATCACCAGATCAAGCGTTCCCATGATCGCGACCAGGTCGCCGATCTTATGGCCCCGCGCCATATGGTCCAGCGCGGACAGATTGGAAAAGCCGGGGGAGCGGAATTTGATGCGATAGGGCGTCGTCGCACCTTCGCTGATGATATACACGCCGAATTCACCCCTTGCCGTTTCCACCTTTGAATAGAACTCGCCCTTCGGCAGCTTCAGGACGGCTTTTGTCTTTGCCTGGAATTCGCCTTCGGGGATATTGTCGATCAGCTGTTCGATAATGGTGACCGATTGAAGCATTTCCTGCATGCGGACATTGTAGCGGGCAAAACAATCGCCGCCGCTATCCATTATCTCTTCGAATTTTACCTGGCCGTATACTTCATACGGGGAATGTTTCCGGGTGTCGCAGCTTACGCCGCTGGCGCGGGCCGTAGGTCCGCTGCAGCCATAAGATATGGCATCCTCCCGCGAGAGAGTACCGACACCTTCCATCCGGCCCCGGAAGATGACGTTGGCCGTAACCAGTTCGTCATACTCGTAAAGCTTCGACCGGAAGAAGGTTAGGAACGCCTTTACCTCCTGTTGGAAGTCCGGATGGAGATCGAATGATACTCCACCGGGGCACATATAATTCATGGTGAGCCGGGCCCCGCAGGTCTTCTCCATAATATCATTGATCGCTTCGCGTTCGCGGAAGGCGTGGAAGAACGGGGTGAGCGCACCCACATCCATGGCCATCGCACCCCACCAGAGCTGATGCGAAGCCAGCCGGGTCAATTCATCCATCAGGACGCGGATCACTTTTGCGCGCGGCGGCACTTCGATCTGCATGCCTTTTTCCACGCAGAGAGCGCAGCCATGGTTATTGATATGCGAAGAAAGGTAGTCCATCCGGCTCGTGACATAGATAAATTGCCGGTAGGACAGGCTTTCGCACATTTTCTCGATGCTGCGATGGATATACCCGAGGTGGGGTTCCACCTTTTTGATGGTTTCCCCGCTAAGGGTGATCACCAGATGCAGCACGCCATGCGTGGAAGGATGCTGTGGGCCCAGGTTGACCACCAGCTCGCCTTGTTCCGTCGTGCCTATTTCTTCGATCATTTTTTTTTCGTCAAAAAATTTTCAAAAAATAATTTTTTGCCTCAAAAACCACAATGTCTGTGCACTTCGTGCACGAACAGCCTGATTATAACTTAATCATGTTGACCGGGTCTTCATAATCTTTGCGCAGCGGCCAGCCCTGCCAGTCATCGGTCATGAACAGTCTGCGAAGGTCGGGGTGGCCGATGAAAACCACGCCCATGAGATCGTAAGCTTCGCGTTCATGAAATTCCGCCGTCCGCCAGATGTCGGCCACCGTCGCGATTTCGGGATTTTCCCGGTTCAATTTTATCTTTACGACAAGCGTATGACGATGAACGATGGAGGTCAGATGATAGACCATCGTAAAATGCGTCTTCCAGTCCACGGCCGTCACACAAAACAGGTAGTCAAAGTCCAGCCCGCCTGTCGAGCGCAGCTGCCGGGCCGTTTCGGCCCAGCCTGCCGGATCAATGGCGATCGTCACCCATTCGCCACCTTCCTCGAAGGTCGTGGAAGGAAGCAGGGCTCCAAGCTGTTTTTTTAATTCTTCGGGATTCATCGGGTGCCGTTCTTTATTTTCTCCTGCAGGGTGATGAGGGCATGGAGCAATGCTTCCGGCCGGGGCGGGCAACCCGCGACATAGACATCCACCGGGATCACATGGTCCGCGCCTTTTACCACCGAATAAGTATTATAGAAGAAGGGGCCGCCGCTTGTCGCGCAGGCGCCCATTGCAATGACGTATTTAGGGTCGGGCATCTGGTCATAAAGGCGTTTGAGCACGGGAGCCATTTTATTAACGATCGTCCCGGCGATGATGATCACATCCGCCTGTCTCGGGGTAGCCCTTGCCACTTCAAATCCAAATCGGGACCAGTCATATTTCGCCGCGGCGGTGGACATCATTTCGATGGCGCAGCAACTCGTACCGAAGACCAGGGGCCAGAGGGAGTTGCTTCGCGCCCAATTGATGACTTCGTCCAGTTTTGTGACCAGGATACCGCCCCCTGCAGTAGGGTGTACTTCCCCGGGGAACGGCCGGTCTGTTATCGATGAATTTACATCCATTTCAGGGCCCCCTTTTTATGCGCGTACAAAAATCCCATGAACAGAATGAAGAGGAAGACGATGATCTCGGCGAAGGCCGGCATGCCGATCTTTTTGACCGCTACAGCCCAGGGATACATGAAGACGAGCTCAACATCGAAGATGAGGAAAATCAATGCATATAAATAATAGCCGACATTGAACTGATTCCACGGGGTTCCCGAGGAGGGGATACCACATTCGTAGGCTTGCCCTTTTTGTGGGTTCTTCTTCCCTTTCACAAAGAAGCGGGCCGCAGCGATCCCGCCGGCAGAGAAGGCGATGCCGGCAAGCATTAGAACGATTAATGAAGAGCTTCCCATGGGAATACTGATTTTGACCCGATACCAATATAGCGATTTATACCAAGTTAACGCCAAAAAAAATCATTTTCCCCGCATTCGCATGGCAACGACAAAGAACACGACGGTGACATAGGCCCAGACCACCAACACTCCTGCGAGTATCGCGTTGCCCCGGCCGAACAAGAGCAGATCGGGAGCCATAAAAAATTCAATACTATTCATAGCCGCGATCACCATAACCTGGGTGATGGCTGCGAGCCGGGTTTCGATGCCGCTGAGGATCCAGACAGCCATCAGGAGTTCGGCCACGCCGATAAGCTTTGTCAACGAACCCGCGAATGACGCGCCGGCGATCCGGGCAACAATAAGCCGGTGCCTTGGAACCCGGTTCAATAGTTTGCAATAAAGTCCGTTGATGATCCATATTCCGGCGATGAGCCAGGTCAACAAAGGGATAGAGCCGGGATGCATGGTATAAATATAATCAAAGAAGGGTTATATCGGAATATTGTCGGATTTTTAATCCATGGAAGAGATCAAGCATCTATGGAATGTGATCCTGCACAGGCGCAGCACCAAGCCGGTTGCCCTGAATGGAAAGAAGATAGATGACCAGGTGATCCGGCAGCTGCTGGAGCTGGCCAATTGGGCCCCTACGCATGGGAATACCGAGCCCTGGCGATTCATTGTTTACAGCGGCGAAGCGGTTTGGGAGTTTTGTCATCGGCATGCCGAACTCTACCGGCAAAGCACGCCCCAGGAGAAATTCACGACTGCGAAATACGAAAAACAACAGCATAACGGCGACAAAGCTTCGCATCTGATCGTCATCTATATGAAGCGGGGTGACAATCCTAATATCACCGGATTAGAGGAGATCTGCGCTACGGCCGCTGCCGTCGAACATATCCTGCTGGGGGCCGAAGCGCTGGGCATCGCCGTACTGTGGAGTACGGGCGGAGTGGTTATCCAGCCGGTTATGAAGACCTTTCTCGGGATTGGCGAAGAAGACATCCTTCTCGGGATGCTTTATATGGGCTATACGGACGAGGCGCCGAAGCCGGGCAGGCGCGGGCCGGTAACAGAGAAGACGAAATGGAATCCGTGAGAGGATGGTGAAACGCGTAAGCGCAATCCGATGGCCGTACCCGGCGGTCGGATCCGGCGCCGCCAACCGCTATCGCTGGTTTTGAAGCGCCCGCTGCAACAGACTCTTTTCCCTGAAGTTGGCTTCCACTTCCGTCAGGGCCGCCAGGAGAGAGGTTGGCGTATCGAGTAGCTCGCCGATAGCCGCGGTAAATACCCGCCAGACGGGTTCCATTTGCACCACCAGCTCCTGGCCCTTCTCCGAGAGACGGATAATGCGTTTTCGTTCGTCCGTTTTGTCTTTTTGGCTACGGACCAGCTTCTGCTTTTCCAGTTCTTTCAACAGGCTGATCGTGGAAGGATGGGTATACCCGATCTCCGCGGCCAGCCCGACGACGCTGAGTTGTTTCTTGTGGTGAAGGGCATAGATGACGGGAAACCATTTCGGCTCGAAGTCGATGCCATATTCCTTATAGACAAGATGTCCGTCCTTGCGGAACTGATCGCTTAGCCGCATCAGCCGGGTGGCAATGGCCAATACGCCTGAATCGTCGATGACACTCATGACGGGGTGGGATTTGAAACCGGCATTTCCAGATGATAGAAGACATTGTCCACCGGCATAAGCGGGAACTCCGCCGGAAGGTCTTCCTTAGCCATTCGTTTGAAATTGTTCCGTTCGTAGAATCGATGGGCGGCTTTCATCCGGTCGATTGTTCCTAAATATATGTCTTCCATGCCGTTTTTGCGGGCATAGGCCACGAGGGTTTCGAGGAGCCGCTGCGCGGCACCCCATTGTTTGCCACGGAAATCCGGCTTTACAAACATTTTTCGGATGACCCCGATAGGCGCCTTGCGGGGGGGCGCGGGAGATTTCGCCGGGACCGGCAGGCCAGGGGCGCCGGGAGCCAGCAGGCCGATGGTGCCGACCATTTCTTCGCCGGCAAAAGCGCCCCAAAAATGGCCGCCGGGACGGAAATAGGCGGTGTCGATATCCATCAGATCGGGCTGATCTGCAAGGGTTATCGGTACGCTGAACTCTATCTGCTGGATCGGCAGGATCAACGCCGCCACCGCGTCGCGACTGGCGTTGGAGAGAGGGCGAATGGTGAGTTGCGGTTCCATAGAGCAAATGTATGTATTAATCTACGTAGTTAACTACATAATTAAAAAAAGAGTGGATAGAAAATGTGTGCCGTGCCTGTCCAATTTGCCTAACTTCATTTTATACTGTCTTGTAAGCAACATTCACTCACCTTAAAAATGTATGCAAAATGGACGAGTACATCTTGATTTTCAGACATGAAGACGGCCGGAAGGTCGCCTCGCCCGAACAGATCCAGGTTTGGATGAAACAAACGATGGATTGGATCGGCGGGATCGCGGCGCAGAACAAATTCTCGGCCGGCAATGGGTTACCCTTTGACGATGCCAAAGTGGTCCACCACAATAAGTTGGTGACCAATGGACCTTTCGGGGAAATAAAAGAGACGATTGGCGGGTATATCATCGTCAAAGCCGATTCGGTCGAAGAGGCGGTAGAGTTTGCCAAGGGGTCGCCCGTCCTGCAGGGGGAAGGCAACACCGTGGAAGTAAGAAAAATCGTGCGGGGCGATGATCCCCATTGAACCTTTACAAAGCCCCGGCGACACCGGGGCTTTGATCCCTCATCTTTTCCGGCGGGAGTTTTCGCGGATCGTGGCAGTGCTGTCCAGGTTGTTTGGCCTCCAACACATAGAGATCGCAGAGGATATCGCCGGCGAGACTTTTCTGGCCGCGTTGGAGATATGGCCCTACAAAGGCATTCCGCCCAACCCGACGGCATGGCTGTATGCGATTGCCCGAAACAAGGCCAGGAATTATCTGCATCGCGATCAGATCTTTACGGTGAAGGTGATGCCCGCGCTAACGCATGGAACTCCCGGCGCGGAAGAGATGGAGATCGATCTGACCGAGAAGAATATCAGCGACAGCCAGCTTCAGATGCTGTTTGCGGTGTGCCATCCTTCTCTTTCCATGGAAAGCCAGATCTGTCTGGCGCTGCGCATCCTTTGTGGCTTTGGCATCGATGAGATCGCCACCGCCTTTCTCACCAATAAAGAAACGATCAACAAACGGCTTTTCAGGGCGAGGGAAAAGCTGCGGAGCGGGCACTCAGCCATCATTTTCCCCGCCGGGGCGGAGTTTGCGCAGCGTTTGGAAGCCGTGCTGCTGACTATCTATCTTCTTTTCAGCGAGGGTTATTATTCCGAAAGCCAGGATAATGTTTTGCGGGAGGACCTTTGCGGAGAGGCCATGCGGCTCACCCGGTTGCTTATCGACAATGCCTCCACCCATCTACCGGCTGTGGATGCCCTGTTTGCCCTGATGTGTTTTCATGCATCCAGGTTCCCCGCCCGAAAAGCCGCAAACGGGGAGATGATCCTGTATGCCGATCAGGATGAAGCCCTGTGGGATCAGTCGCTGATCGCGCAGGGCGCCTGGCATCTTCATCAGTCTTCACAGGGCGAGATGTTTTCCAAATATCATTTGGAAGCCGGCATTGCGTATTGGCATACGATCAAGACCGATAGCCCGGAAAAATGGGAGAATATCCTGCAACTGCACAACCGGCTGCTGAGGCTTGCCTATTCACCGGTCGCCGCGCTGAACCGAACCTTTGCCCTGTTCAAGGCCAGGGGAAGGGAGGAGGCCATTGCGGCGGCGGAGAAGCTGACGCTGACCGAAAATCCTTATTACCATATGTTGTTGGGTGAGCTTTACAAAGAGGTGGACAGGGAGAAAGCCGCGGATCATTTGCGGAACGCAAAAGCGCTTGCCCGAACACAGGCCGACAAGCAGGCGATCCAGCGGGCGATCAGCGGGCTGGAGGCATGACCATTGCGGGTATGCCTAAATAAGTATAAATTTAGGTTCGCGTTTGCATCAAGCACCCCGTTATGAACAGATCCCTTCCTTCCGGTTCGCGTAGTCTGATCGAAACCATCCTGGTGGTCCTGCTGTTGCTCACCCTGATGCTGGCAGTATATGACGTTTTACGGGTGTTTTTTGGCGTGCTGACCTTTGCGCTGATCTTTTCCGTCTCTTTTGCCGGCGCCTTCGAGTGGGTTGTGCGGCGGGTTCGCGGACGGCGAACGTTGGCAGCCGTGATCTATACGGTGGTCCTTATCGCACTCGTCGCCCTGCCGATCACTTTGATCATCTCCGCACTCCGGCATCATGTGAAGGAGGCGATCGCCTGGATGAACGATATCAAGACAAACGGCCTTCCGCCGCTGCCTGCGTGGATCAGCAGTCTACCGCTTGCCGGCGAGGACATCAAAGATTTCTGGCAGCAACTGCAAAACAGTCCGCGAGAAACGATCGCGACACATGGTGAGCCGATTCGCACGGCGTTGCGGCATATCCTTACCAGCGGGGCAGGTATGGTCGGAACGGCGTTGCAGTTCATCGCGGGGATCGTGATCTCCGCCTTTTTGCTGGTTTCGGGAGAAAAAGCCCTGGCGCCCGTGAAAGCGGTGACCCAACACCTGCTGGGCAGACGGGATGGACTTTCGCTGATACAGGCTACGACGGTCGCGATCAAGAGTGTGTCCATCGGCGTAATGGGGACGGCCTTTATTGCGGCCATCATCTCCTGGCTTGGCCTGCTTATCGCCGGGGTGCACTATGCCATCCTGCTTTCTGCACTGATCTTCTTCCTGGTGCTGATCCAATTAGGCCCCCTGGCGGTATGGGTACCGCTGGTGATCTGGACAGCCAGCCAGGGACATACCGGGATGACGATCTTCCTGATCATCTACGGAGTAGGGCTGCTGATCATCGACGCCTTTCTGAAGCCGTTGCTGATCGCGAAAAGCGGCGGCAAGCTACCCTTTCTAGTACTTTTTCTCGGGGTCGTCGGGGGCCTGGCCGCCTGGGGCTTTACCGGGATGTTCAAAGGCGCCATCATCCTATCGGTGTCCTATACCCTCTTCGATTCCTGGCTCGAAAAGCGGAATAGCCCGGCCGTAACACGAACCGGTGGACCGACGCCGCAATAAGATTATGAGATCCAATTTATCAAGAAGGAATTTTTTGGGACTGGCGCTGGGCGGCATCGGGCTGGGGCTTATGCCGCCCGGCGCCGCACTTTCGCCGCCCGGCACTCCCCCACCGGCGCAGGAAGAGCTGGCGGCCTTGTGCCGGGAGTTGACCGCCACCTGGGCACGGACCCTGTTGTCCTTACAGGTGGTCGATGCAAGCCGGACCAATGATTATGGCGGGATCTTTTGTCCGACCCGCAAGATGGTCCATGGCCGTGTCGGCGATACGATCTATCCCTTTATGCATATGGCGCGCCGGACCGGTGACCATCGGTATATCGATGCGTCGGTATTGCTTTTTCGCTGGATGGAAGGGCATGTCAGTCAACCGGACGGCTCCTGGCTGAACGAGATAAAAGATTCCTGGAAAGGGACGACGGTCTTCACGGTGATCGCGCTTTGCGAGGCGCTTCATTATCACGGCGACCTGATGGAACCGCAGTTTCGGCAAACCGTTGAAGCCCGGTTACGGAAGGCCGGCGATTTTATCTATACCACTGTCGATATCGATTACGGAAATATCAACTATCCCCTTTCGGCTTCCTACGCCTTGTCGCTGTTGGGCACCTTGCAGGACGTGCCGCGGTATAGGGAACGGGGTCGGGTTTTGTCCCAGCAGGCGATCAGGTTCTTCTCGAAACAGGACGGATTCATATTCGGCGAGGGAACTCCTTATTATCAGCCCAGCCCCAAGGGTTGTTTTTCCGTGGACCTCGGGTACAACGTCGAGGAGACGCTCCCCTCGCTGGCCCTGTATGGACTACTGAACAAAGACGAGGAATTGTTACACCACGTGACGCGCAGCCTGCAAACGCATATGGAGTTCATGCTTCCCGACGGAGGTTGGGACAACAGCTGGGGAACACGCAATTACAAATGGACCTATTGGGGAAGCCGGACCTCGGACGGATGTCAGCCGGCGTATGCACTGCTTGCGGGCCGGGATGCCAGGTTCGCGCGTGTCGCGCACAAAAACGCGCTGCTGCTGCGGGAATGCACGCATGACGGTTTACTGTATGGAGGACCGCACTATCTTTCGCACGGGGTACTGCCGAGCGTTCATCACAGCTTTTGCCATAGCAAGGCATTGACGACCGTGCTGGATCATGGGTTGCCGGCAGCGGCCTCCGGTGTTCCGCAGCTGCCGCGGGAGGAAGCCTACGGGCGCAAGTTCTTTCCGGATATCCAGACCTGGCTTATCGCTGTCGGCGGCTATCGCGCGACGGTAACGGCTTATGACCGGGAATACAAAGCCATGCACAACGGACATGCTACCGGTGGAGCGCTTTCGATGCTATGGCATGACCGCACCGGACCGTTGCTGGCGGCAAGCATGAATGCCTATCAGCTGGTGGAGGCCGGGAATATGCAGGCGGACACCGATCCCCTTTCGATGCCGCTTACGCCAAGGATCGAATTGGTTGTAGATGGCGTGACTTATCTGAGTTGCAGCAATCTGGAAGCGACGGTCGAGGTCACCGGCGACAAGGGCCGGATAATCGCCCGAACCCGGGGACGACTTGTTGACAGGGATCAGCGGGACCCACCGGCCGGAGCCCTGTATTGTCGCTGTGAGTATCTGTTCACACCGGAAAAAGTCACCTTGTCGTTTGCCGTAGATGATCCCCGGGCGTGGATCATTGTCCCGGTCATCTCGCGTAGCGGCGAAGCGGTGGAATTGATAAACGATCGCAAAATGCTGCTGCGAAAACCTCGCGCAACCGTTGTGGTCGAGACCGATCAGCCGATCGTGCCGCTGCCGGCTGCGGGCCGGCGACTGTTCAATTTTGTTCCCGGCCTGGAAGCCATCCCCCTGGTTTTTGATGGCGGGAAAGCGCAGATCGGATTTTCCATTGATTAAAGAGTCACCGGCCAGTCGTCGGTTCGGAAGGGCGCCAGCGGCAGTCCCTCCTTGCAGGCAATATTACCGATGCCGGCATTGTCAAACTGATAGCGGACAGCAACGGGTTTCTTTACCGCGGGGGCGCTTACGATAAGCTTGTTTCCCTCGATCTTTGCTTTTGCCGGATAGAATACATGGTCCTCACCGGCGATGACCAGTTCCCTGGGTTCGCTGCCCTTCAGGACAAGGCCGCCGGGTGCGTCCGTAAACGTGAGCGTCGCCTTGTCGCCTTTTATCTCCATGGTTTGATAGGTGGGATTTTTATAGGTGATGCCGGGTTGATGATAGGTCTCGGCGAGGGCCCAGCCGGCGAGTCGGTAACCGACGTCGTGTTTATTTTTGGGATGGATGTCGGTGGTGTCGGTGACCAGATCGCTGACGACTACCATTCCCGTATTCTCAAGATTCATGGTTTTGGCCTGCTGTTCACGGACAAGGGTTCCCTGGTTGTTCGCACCGTAAGTGAAGGGGGCGATCTGGACATAGTAGAAAGGCAGCGGTTCGTTCCAGGCGCTGCGCCAGGACGCGATCATCGCCGTAAATATTTTCGAGTAGGTGTCGGCGTTTGCCGTATTGCCTTCGCCCTGATACCAGATGGCGCCGGCGATCCTGAATGGAGTGATCGGCGCGATCATCCCGTTGTAACAGTAGCCGGGAAGATAGGGCCAGCCATTTGCAGGTTGGAGCTTTTCGGCGGCAATTCTGAGTACCGGGTCGCCGGTGACCATATGTTCCGGCGTCCACACTTCCGCGGGAGTGCCGCCCCAGGCAGCTTCGATCAGGCCGATGGGTACGTTGAGATCCTTATTGAGTTTCTTCCCGAAGAAATAGGCTGCCGCGCTGAACGATTTCAGCTCGTTGGAATCGCAGGGTGTCCATTTGCCCGGGCAATCGTCCTGCGGGGAGGTAGAGGTCGTCCGGGGGATACGGAAGAAACGGAGATTGGGGTTATTGCAGGTGGGCAACTCGGCCTTTATATCCGGGAGCCCCCAGTTGCCGCACATCTCCATATTCGACTGGCCGCTGCAAACCCACACTTCGCCGACAAGGATATTGTCCAGGACAACGGTGTTCTCTCCTTTGATGGTGATGGTATAGGGACCACCGGCGGCCGGGGTAGCCAGCGTCATCTTCCAGCGGCCGTCGCGGCTTCCCTGAACGGAATCCACCTTGCTATTCCAGGAAGCGACGATCCTGATCTTCTCACCCGGTTCGCACCAACCCCATAGATCGGCCTGCGATCGTTGTTGCAGGACCATATTACTGGAAAGGACATGCGGAAGGCGTACGTTAGCCTCGCCGGGCAGAACGCCGAGTGCGGCGAAGACCAGCAAACAAAGTTTTCTCATGGCGGACATTTTGTTCATCGCCCTAAATTTATCACAAATACCGTAAATTGTCTTCTCCAATTAAAAATTATACTGCTATGTCTTCGATTTTCAGCAAAGGCGCCGCTATCGTTTTAGCGGCTTCGACCCTGCTTTCCATCCCGGGCTTCGGCCAGCAAAAGGATCCCGTAATCGACAATATCGTCAAGGAAGAAACGGATAACTCCCAGCTGCAGGTGCTGGCGCACGAGTTGTTCGACCGTATCGGGCCGCGGCTTGTAGGCACTCCGCAGATGGATAAGGCCAATGAATGGGCCGTTGCCAAATACACTTCCTGGGGCATCGCTGCCCGAAATGAGAAATGGGGGGAATGGCATGGCTGGGAACGGGGCATTTCGCATATCGATATGTTAACCCCCCGGGTGAAGAGCCTGGAGGCAACGCAACTGGCGTGGAGTCCCGGCATGGGGGATAAAACGATCACCGCCGAGCTGGTGATCCTCCCCGATCTTACCGACTCTGTCGCTTTTCAGCAATGGCTGCCCGCAGTAAAAGGAAAGTTTGTGATGATCTCGATGCTCCAGCCGACAGGCCGGCCGGATTATAACTGGCAGGAATTCGGTACGCCGGCGTCTTTTGAAAAAATGAAAAAAGAACGGACCGCGCAACAGGAGGCCTGGGCCCACCGGATCAGGAAAACGGGTTATACCAACCGGACCCTTCCCGCCGCATTGGAGAAGGCAGGTGCTGCAGGTGTCGTGATCAACAACTGGAGTGCGGGTTTTGGTGTAGACAAGATCTTTGGCGCTTATACGAAGAAGATCCCCACCATCGACATCGCGCTGGAGGACTACGGCGTGCTCTACCGGCTGACCGAATCCGGGGATAAACCGACGATCCGCGTGCATACCGAGTCGAAGGAACGCGGCGTCGTGCCGACCTTCAATACGATCGCCGAAATAAAAGGCAGTGAAAAACCTGACGAATATGTGATCCTCTCGGCCCACTTCGATAGCTGGGACGGTGGTACCGGAGCCACCGACAACGGAACCGGGACGCTGACGATGATGGAAGCCATGCGCATCCTGAAGGCGGTTTATCCGCATCCAAAACGGACCATCCTGGTAGGGCACTGGGGCAGCGAGGAAGAAGGGCTCAACGGGTCGAGAGCCTTTGTGGAAGATCATCCGGAGATCGTACAGCATATCCAGGCAGTGTTCAACCAGGACAACGGTACGGGCAGGGTGGTAAACATGTCCGGCCAGGGCTTTCTCAACTCCTACGACTACCTGCAACGCTGGCTTTTCAAGGTGCCTTCCTATATCCGGGATTCGATAAAGACGACCTTCCCCGGCATTCCCGGTGGCGGCGGATCGGACTTCGCCTCTTTTGTGGCGATGGGTGCACCGGCTTTTTCGCTGGGTTCGCTGAACTGGTCATACGGTACCTATACCTGGCATACCAACCGCGACACCTATGACAAGATCGTATTCGACGATCTGCGGAACAATGCCATCCTCGCCGCAACGCTTGCCTATATGGCGAGTGAAGACCCGGTGACGACCAGCCGGGAGAAGAGCGTATTGCCGATGAGTACGCGTACCGGCGAACAAACAAAATGGCCGCAGCCCACAAAGTCTATCCGCAAGGGTGGTTTGGATTAATTGTTCCAGATCAGGAGAGTGGGCCGTTTAAATTTCCATTAAATTGCGGGTTGCTATGTCGACCGACACGACCAATGTGGATTTTCAATTAGCCGTACAATATGTCAATCAGACTGCACGGCCTCTCTTCCTGACCGGTAAGGCCGGTACGGGCAAGACCACTTTTCTGAAATATATCCGGGAGAACAGCTTTAAGAAAATGGCCGTTGTGGCCCCCACGGGTGTGGCGGCGATAAATGCGGGTGGCGTCACCATGCATTCTTTTTTCCAGCTGCCCTTCGGGCCATTTTTACCCCGAACCGGCAGCGGCTGGAATCCCGAGCAACCCGGATTCTCGGATGTGAACTCCCTTTTCCGGAATATCCGCTTCAATGCCGCCAAACGGGAATTGTTGCAGGAGTTGGAGTTGCTGGTCATCGACGAGATCAGTATGGTGCGGGCGGATATGCTGGATGCGGTGGATACGATCCTCCGGCATTACCGGCAGCAACCCCTGGCGCCGTTTGGCGGGATACAGGTGCTATATATCGGTGATCTTTACCAGCTGCCGCCGGTGGTCTCCAATACCGAATGGGATGTTCTCAAGGCATATTATTCCAGTCCCTTCTTCTTTGATGCCCAGGTGATCAAACAGGCGCCGCCGGTATATCTCGAACTGAAAAAGATCTACCGGCAGAAGGAAGGGCGGTTTATCGAGATCCTCAATAATATTCGCAACAACCGCGCATCCTGGGAGGATCTTGAACGGCTGCATGATCATTATCAGCCGGAGTTCGTTGCCTCGAAGGGGGACAACTATATCACGCTGACCTCGCACAACACGAAGGCGGATGCGATCAACCAGGAAGAACTGGCCAAGCTGC
The DNA here is from genome assembly GCF_036500295.1 of Puia sp. Lineage (NCBI taxonomy): Bacteria > Pseudomonadati > Bacteroidota > Chitinophagia > Chitinophagales > Chitinophagaceae > Puia > Puia sp. Next base: position 31,769 of record NZ_DASYCH010000002.1, read on the forward strand.
GCGGCCGGACCCAGGTATTCGAAGCGTCGGTAACGGGAGAATTCAACGACAAGGCCTATCCCGCGGAAAAGAGTCTCACGCTGAAGGAAGGGGCGCAGATCATGTTGATCAAGAACGATAAAGGTGAGGTGCGGCGGTATTTTAACGGGAAGATCGGCATCATCAAACGGATGGTGGAGGACAAGCTGACCATCGAGTTCCCCGATGAACCCGACGAGCTGGTGCTCGAAAAAGAAACCTGGAAGAATATCCGCTATGCCTACAACCGGGAGAAGGACGAGATCGAGGAGGAAGAACTGGGCAGCTTCCGGCAATATCCTATCCGGCTCGCCTGGGCGATCACGATCCATAAGAGTCAGGGACTTACTTTTGACAAGGCGGTGATCGATGCGGGTGCTTCTTTTGCGCCGGGCCAGGTATACGTTGCGTTGAGCCGGCTGCGGGGATTGGAGGGACTTGTACTGCGGAGCCGGATCGCGTCAAATTCGATCAGCACCGATCCCCGGGTGGTATTTTATGTCGAGGACCGGCAGGCGGAGAGCCCAGAGAGGCAGCTGGAGCAGGAGCAGATCGCCTACATCGGCGATACGCTGCGCAAGGCGTTTCAGTGGAGCCGGCTGGTCGAGCAACTACAGGATCACTATACCGGCTATGCGCACCGGAAGATACCGGAAAGGGAGGCGGCGGTGCTGCTCGGTAAGCAATGGCTGGATAGTGGTGTTTCGCAGCAGGAGGTGGCGCAGAAGTTCTCGCGGCAGTTGGAGCAACTGTTGCCCGGAGCGGAGCGGGATGGCTATCGCCAGCTGGCCGAACGGACGGCGGCGGCCGCCGGGTATTTCGTGAAGCAACTGGAGAGCGAGCTGATCGAACCCTTGCAGGGACATCTCGCGGAATTGCGGGGAAAATCGAAGGCTAAGAAATATGTGCAGGAGCTGCAGGTGTTGAGGGGCCTGGTGGTGCGGAAGAAGCAGCAGGTGGAAGATGCAGTGAAGATCGTGGAAGGTCTGCGGAACGGGATGGATACAACGCAACTGCTGACGGGATTGAATGGCGAGCGAAAACACCGGGAGGTTGCGGCCGGAGATCCGGCCGGGGCGGAGGAAGCGGCCCCGGGCCGTGGGCAGCGCGGCGATACCCAGCGGATGAGTTTGCGGTTGTTCCGGGAGGGACAGTCGATCGCGGACATTGCGAAGCAGCGGGACCTGACCGTCTCGACGGTGGAGGGGCATCTCGCCTCTTTTATCTTCACCGGTGAGGTCGATGTAAAGGAACTGGTTCCCGAGCCCAGGGTAAATGCAATTCTCGCCGTGATCAAAGAACTTGGTCCCGGCGCAGTTGGGCCGATCCGCGGGCGGTTAGGCGACGCATATTCATTTGGGGAGATCCGCGCGGTGATCAATTATTTCAAGCATTCCAACAAGGGATCATTCGGTTCTTAAACTCTTCACCGGATTGGCGACCGCCACTTTTATCGCCTGATAGCTGACGGTCAGCAATGCGATAAGCAGGGCCAGCACCCCGGCCAGCACGAAGACCCACCACTCCAGGCCAATATGGAAGGCAAAATTTTGCAGCCAGGCGTGCATGGCCCACCAGGCCAGCGGCGAAGCCAGGATGAAGGCCACTCCCACCAGCACGAGAAAATCTTTTGACAGCAGGCCGAAGAGGGTGCCGGCCTTTGCTCCCAGCACCTTGCGGATACCGAATTCTTTTGTGCGCTGTTCGGCGGTGAACATCGCCAGTCCCAGCAGACCGAGACAGCAGATGGCGATCCCCAGCACGGCGAAGCAGTTGGAAAGGCTGTGAACGATGGCTTCACTTTTATAGAGATTGCGATATTCTTCATCCGCGAATCTATACGTGAATGGGAATTTAGGGTTCATGGAATGGCAAAGCGCCTCGAGCTGGCTTAACGCCTGTTTTGTCTGGCCGGCGCGAACCCGCAGCAGCACATTCCCCCAGTTGACGCCGGAACCCTGATCACCGTAGCGAATGATCAGCGGGCGGATCGGTTCATGCAGGGAACTATAGTGAAAATCCTTTACGATACCGATGATCTTGCCCTTTTTGCCCCACATGGTGAGGTTGCGCCCGATAGGATCCTTGTAGCCGATGCGCCGCAGGGCTTCTTCGTTGACCATGTAGCCGACGGTATCCGTAGCGAAATCCGGCGAGAATTCACGGCCCTGGGTCAACTTCAGTTTCATCGTGCCGACAAAATCATAGCCCACGGCCACATTGGTGAACATAACGAGGTTGTTCGGGTCTTTGCCGTCCCACTGGATCCCGCCGGTGCCGTTGCCGATATCAACAGGATCTTCGCTTGTTTTGGTCACGTCGGCGATGGAGGGTAATTGGAGCGCTGCCGCCTTGAAAGCGGTGTACTTGCCCGGCAGTTCGCCTTCCAGCGGGACATAAACGAGATTTTCGCGGTCATAACCCAAGTTGATCGACTGGACATAGTTCACCTGCTCAGATATGACGATGGTTCCGATGATCAGGACGATGGAAAGGACAAACTGGAAGACGACCAGCCCCTTGCGGAACCAGGTGGCTCCCGAACTGAATTTCATCATCCCTTTCAGGACGCGGATCGGCTGGAAGCCCGAAAGGAAGAGCGCGGGATAACTGCCGCTGATGAATCCCGTGATGAGGGTCAGGGCAGCCATGCTCCACCAGAAGGAAGCCGCGCCGAAGGGGAAATGGATGTTCTTTTCGGTGAGATGGTTGAAGGCAGGAAGGATCAGAAAGACCGTTGCCATCGCGAGGATAACGGCGAACGTGGATAGCACGATGGCTTCCCCGATGAATTGACGAATGAGCGCGGGGCGCAATGCACCCACGACCTTGCGGATACCGATCTCCTTTGCCCGGCCCATCGAACGGGCGGTAGTGAGATTCATGAAATTGATGCAGGCAATAATCAGGATGAAGATGGCAACGATGCTGAAGAGCCGGACATATTCGATGCGGCCGCCTTCGATCCGGCCCTGACGGAAATTGGAGTGCAGGTAGACGTCACCGTAGCGCGCCATGCCGAGCTCGATACGAAAGGATTTGCCCTGATCTTTATTGTAAGCGTCGAGAAACCGGGTGATCTTTTTCTCAAAGGCGGCGGGGTTGGCGTCCTTTCGAAGGAGGATAAAGGTTTGGGGTCCGTTGTTGCCCCAATCCTTCGCCCAGGTGTTGTCGTCGAGCCAGGCTTTCCAGGGGATGAGATAATCGAATTTACCGGAACTGTTGTCGGGCAGGTTTTCGAAGACGGCAGTGATGCTAAACTGCTTCCGGTTATCGAAGCCGATAGATTTACCGATGGCCGCCTCGGGGGTGCCGAAGAAGTCGTTGGCCATTTTCCGGGAGATGGCCAGGCTGGTTGGCGTGGCCAGGGCCGTCGCGGGGGTCCCGACCAACAGCGGATAGGTGAACATGCTGAAAAAATCGGGGCTGGCGCTGCGGCCCGCCTCCTTAAGTATCTTGTCACCCACCTGGAAGGTCGTGCGATCGGAATAGCTGAACCCGGTGGCCATTTCTACCTCGGGGAGGTCTTTCTTTAGCTGTTCGGGAAGGACTCCGGGGCTGTAAAAGCCGGCGGAGATATTGCCGTCATAGTATTGACGTTCGTATATGCTGTACAGCCGGGGGCCGTTGAGATGATAGTTGTCGACGCTGCGCTCATCGGTGATCCAGAGAAGGATCAGCAGGCTACAGGTCATGCCCATTGCCAGGCCGAAAACGTTGAGGAAGGTATAACCCTTGTGTTTCCAAAGGTTTCGAAGGGCTACTTTCAGGAAGTTTTTTAGCATGGCAGCGGCGTTTAAAGCTAAGGACGCGGGATTTTCACAAATGTTACAAAAAAGCCGAATCCTTTTAACATTTTTATAACATAAGCCAGACTCAACTATTTCGTTTCAGGGTGGTCAAACCACCCACAAATAAGTGCATTATATGAGAAGAATCTTCACCGTGATCCTTTGTTTTACATCGCTAACCCTATTATTAAGCAGCTGCAGCGGCAGCAAAAAGCTGTCCGGCTTTGTACCCTTCACCCGAGACCTAAAGCAAAAGCTTGAAAAAGAGAATATTGACTTGAAGCAGGTGCAATTTTACGTAGACCAGAAGTTGATTCTCAATCGCAATCTCGGGGACCAGAAAGTGGTGGTCAGCAGCGGGGTGGTCAAGCTGGAAAACGGGAAATATATCAATGAGGTGATCATTCCCACGTTGACCCCGGGTCTTTGCGACGTGGTGGATGGGGATAAGTTGATGATCAGCTTTGAAAAAGGCAATAACGACCTGGCCTTTGGCCCCGGCAGCGGTTATACCTTTAATCAATATGTGCTCTACGGGACGGAATGGAAGAACGGCACCGCGCTGGTGACGTATGATTCAAATAAGTATCGCGCGCGTTGCGGCAGTTGTTCGGATGTGGCTTCGGCAACGCTCGTGATCAAGAAGAGCATCCTCGACAAGATGGAGCGGAAGTCCAGGACCCTTAAGGGTAGGACAGTAGGGAAATAAGCGGCGAATCCGGGGTTTCATTCTGGAGGGTTTCGATCACATCGATCTTTCCGTCGGTGACAGAAAGAGTCTTTATGCTAAGCGGATTGACGATCTTCACGAGATAGAAGGTCTTTTCCCCATCGGTAATCTCGGTAACGACATCGATACGATAGTCAGGATACTTAACCCTGATCCAATCCCCCGGATTCCGGGGGATCTCTTTTCCCGGATAGTACATCAGCGAATAACGATAGGCGCCATGCCTGTCAAAAAAGGCCTGATGCCGGAGACCACCCATTTGGAACGATACCTGATAGCCTTCCGCCGACACATACCAGTATTCGTTGCTGGTGCCGGCGGGAAAAAGCCGTTGAAAATGCCGGTAGGCATGAGTATTGATCTCGTTGAGCGGAACATTGCTGGAGATTGCCGAACCGCCTTCATTATAGGTGTAGACGGCGGGATGGTATTCCTCCTGTGTGAAGGCAAGAGTGGGTGCCAATAGGGCTACAAGGCACCCAATCAAGAAGTTATGGCAAGCTTTCATTGTAATGAGTTTGTCTATTTAAGTTAACAATTTAGTAATACACGACGAAATATATTTTCAATTATCTTGATTGGTTTTTTTCGCCCATGCGTTCTGGGTTGATGGCAAAACCCGATCTTTACGAACTGACCTCCCTGATTCTATGGCAAGAAAAAAGACCGCGCGTCTATTGAAGGGTTATACGCATCACAACAAAGTGCGCCTGGTCCACGGCGGTAAAGATTATTTCGAGATGATCGTCCGGCTGATCGACGGCGCACAAAAGACGATCCACCTACAGACCTATATATTCGACGGAGATGAGACGGGCCTGATGGTATCCGATGCGCTGCTGCGCGCCGCGGCCCGGAAGGTCGAGATCAACGTACTGCTGGATGGTTATGCCTCTCAGGGCCTTTCCCGGGAGATCATCGGTCAATGGAAATCAGCGGGTATCCGTTTCCGTTGGTTCTGGCCGCTGCTGAAGGCAAAGAAATTTTATCTTGGGAGAAGATTGCATCACAAGGTGATCGTGGTGGACGCCGCCCGGGGGATGGCCGGGGGAGTGAACATCAGCGACCGGTACAATGATATCGGCGATGTAAAGGCCTGGCTCGACCGCGCCCTGTTTGTCGAGGGACAGGCCGCTTTAAAGCTGCATATCATCTGTCGCGATATGTGGACCAGGGCCTATTGGAAGACTACAAACCCAAAGAAGGATGAGTTCACCTGGGTGCCGGCCTTTGTGCCGGATGCGGAATGCCTGGTCCGGGTGCGCCGCAATGACTGGGTGCAGGGGAAGAACGAGATCTCGCGCAGCTATGTAGAGATGTTTCGTCAGGCGAGATCGCATATCATCGTTCTCTCAGCCTATTTCCTGCCCGGTGCGATCCTGCGGAAACAGATGACGCAGGCGGCGAGGCGGGGGGTGGCCATCCGGATCATCGTCGGCGGCGTTTCGGATGTACCGATCTCGCGGCTCGCCGAACAGTACATGTATCGCTGGCTGTTTCGCAACAGGATCCGGGTATTCGAATACCAGGACACAGTGCTGCACGGCAAGATGGCGACCTATGATGGCGCATGGGTGACGGGCGGTTCGTACAATGTAAACCAGATAAGCGCCTATGCAAGCGTCGAACTGAATTTAGACGTGCGGAATGAAAAATTCGCCTCCTGTGTCGAGCAGGAACTGGAGTCGTTGATCCGGGATCACTGCAAGGAGATCATCGCCGAGGAATATTTTCAACATACCGGGCATTTGCGACGGCTTCTCCAGTGGGGAGCCTACGAGACGGTGCGGGTGCTCTTCTTCCTTTTTACTTTTTACTGGCGGCAGGAGCGCGAGACGGGGTCTGCGCGGCGCCTTTAGCAGCGGACCGGACGCAACGCGGGCGCTCCCGGATGACAACTACGGACGCGCGGCTAGTTCCCCCGGATGCGCCGGATGAAGATGCGCAGCGAATGGCGATCCCAGCCGGCAAAGCGTCCCCGCTGTACGATTATCTCATTCTCATCGGGCCGTTGCAGATAATAGTGAAATACAAACCGGGCCTTCGGGTCTTCCCATCCTTTCATTTCTCCAAAACGCAAGTCATTAAATACGACCGTGTCGCCCCATTCTTCCACCGTGTAGAACCCCTGGCAGAATCGCATAAGATAATGCACGTCGGGATGCTCGAGATATGGTTTCAGCAAGCGCTTTGCTTTTGGTTGAAACCGGAATTGGGTGGGCTTGTGATCGAACATGGACCGGTAGCCGGTGTAAAAACCACCGCTGTCTTCGGCGACGATATACCAGAGCCAGTTGTTCAGTGGGGTCGGCGTGGAAAAATACCGGGTATAGGTGTGGTGCTGGGCCTGCAGGTCCGCTCTTGCGTGATCGTCGATGCGCAGCTTGTTGGTGATGCAGTAGCACAGATATGCGGTGCTGAGCAGGAGGCCTGCCCAGGCCCATTTTCGCCGCGCCGGATGATTTCTCCGCAGGATCAGCAGGGCTGCAAAGGAGATGGCCAGCCAGACGCTAAAAAAGGGGTCCGCGACAAAAAGGACGTGGAAGGAGACCCGGTAGTGGTTAAAGGGTTCGAACCAGCCGGTGCCATAGGCATTGAAAGCATCGATAAACAGATGGGCAAAGATCTCCACGCCAAAAAAGAGCCACCAGTCCCGGCGGGTCATACCGCTGCGTGGAAGGGCCCTGGCCGCCAGGAAGGCGAGCACGGGGGTCATGAAGGCGAGAAACAGGAACGAATGCGTCAGACCCCGATGCGCCCATACGTCCCGCGCCGTAGGCAGCCAGAAAGAGGCGACAAAATCGATATCGGGCAGGCTGTTGGCGGCGGCGCCGAAGAGAAGGGCATTCTTGCCGAGTTTTCGACCGGCGAGTACTTCGCCGATGGCCGCTCCGAGTACGATATGTGTCAGCGTGTCCATTTGTGTTTAAAGGGGCCCTCCCCGGGACAGGGATCAAAAATTGTTCCCGGCAGGAAAGGTGGTGGCGCCTACTCCAGGGTGGTGACGCCTTTGATGGGCGCCGGAGTATCTTGAAGCAGTTCGAGAACGACTATTTCGTTGGTTCCTTTCTTTAGCCAGGTGGCGGGACAATAAAGGTGTTGCTGCGGACCGACATACCAGTATCGGCCGAGGTTGTGCCCATTGACCCAGACAACGCCCTTCTTATATCCGCTGACATCGAAGTACGTGTCGGCGGTTTTGTCGAGGGGGAAGCTGCCTTTGAAGAAGGTGGCTTTGTCCTGGGGGGTGAAGGCCGCGGAGACCCCGGTGTTCGCGCTTTTGCCGGCGGCAGCATTCGCGGCTTGGGCTGCGTTCGCGCCCGGAGTGATTTTCATCGCGGGTGGCTCAGCGAGCGGGAGATTATAGATATCCCAGTTGAACAGCGTCATGCCGTTGAGCGTGACACGATCGGTTATCCCCTTCCGGTCGATGAGGTATTGCGCAAAATTGATATGCCCCATGCTCTCGACGAGGATATCCAGCTGCGGATCCTTCACATCGGTCTTTGGCAGCTTGACGGTCCAGTTGCCCCCATCGCGATAGACCGTGTCGATGAATTTTCCGTTGAGGAAAACCAGTGCATAGTCATGCGGTTCGGTAATGGTCAGGGTGCCGCTTTTATGACCGATGAGTTTTGTCCGATAGAGGATCATCCCACTCTGCTGATCGAAATGTTCCATCGGCAGCGGTTGCGGGGAATGTTTTGGCGCCGGCAGATGCTCCCAAAGGGTGCCGGTTTTTTCCATCGGGATCTCCGGGATCTCCATCACCGGGATGGGGGCCGGGGGTTCGGGCAGCGGGTGATCGGTGTACTGCGCGATCAGCTGTCGCAGGGCCTGGTATTTCGCCGTGGCGCGGCCCTGTTCGTTGATGGGCGCGTCATAGTCATAGCTCGTTACATCCGGCTGGAACTGGACGGGGGTAAAGGCGTTGGCGCCGGCGGTATAGCCGAAGTTGGTGCCGCCATGAATGACGTATAAATTAAAAGACCGGTGGTGGCTAAGCAAGTAACGGACATCTTTCATAATACCGGCCGTATCGGGATGCTGCCATTTCTCCTTCCAGTGGGTGAGCCAGCCGGGATAGGTCTCGCTGCTAAAGGCCGGGACATTGGGGTTATGTTTACTGGCATGCTCAAAATCTCCATCACTGCCGCCACTGTCAAGACCGATGGCACAGCCATCGAGATTCCCGGCTTCCAGCATGAAGTCGGTAGGTCCATCCGCCGTATAGAAGGGTACGGTCACGCCTTGTTGTTGCCAGAGCCGCCGGAGATCGGCGAGATAGCCCTTGTCGTTGGCATAGCTGCCATACTCGTTCTCCACCTGAACCATCAGGATCGGGCCGCCGTGATCACATTGAAGCGGCACGATCTCTTTGGACAGCCGCGTTACATAGCGGCTGACGGCGCTCATATAGCGGGGGTCACGACATCGCACCTTTATATCGGGTATCTTCAGCAGCCAGGGAGGTAACCCGCCCCAATCCCATTCCGCGCAGACATAGGGGCCGGGCCGGAGCAGCACCCATAGGCCTTCCTCCTTACAAAGCCGGATAAAGGCGGCAATGTCCTTGTTACCGCTGGTAAAATCGAAAACGCCCGGAGTGCTCTCGTGATAGTTCCAGAAGACGTATACCGCAATGGTGTTGCAGCCCATGGCCTTCGCCATCCGGATGCGGTGACGCCAATATTCCCGGGGAATACGGGCGGGGTGCATTTCGCCGCTGATGATCTGAAAGGGTTTTCCGTCGAGCAGGAAATCCGTCTTGCCGAGCGTGAAGCGGTGACTGCTTTGGGCGCACAGCGAGGCGGCTGCGAATAGAAACAGGGAAAAAAGCGCTGCTTTTATTTTGTTGGGAGTCATGGGATCAGGAAGGCTTGTTGATGATCCGGGTTTCGCCGGCCGGCGAGCCCGCGACGACAATATCGGCCATATTGATAAAGAACCCATCTTCCATCACGCCGGTGATATCACTGACTTTTCTGTGCAGGGCAGCGGGGTCCAGGATCTGGCCGAACTGGCAATCGAATATATAGTTATGATTGTCGGTGAGATAGCGCTTGTCACCCGCCATTCGCATGTGGGGGATGCAGTCCAATTCGGCAAGCCGCCGCTGAGTGAGTTCCCACGCAAAGGGCACGACCTCGACGGGCAGGGGAAATTTGCCCAGGTGACGGACCAGCTTTGACTCGTCTACGATGATGATGTAAAACCGGGTAGCCGCCGCTACGATCTTTTCGCGAAGCAGGGCGCCGCCACCGCCCTTTATGAGATTGAGCTTTTCGTCCACTTCATCGGCACCGTCGATCGTGATGTCGAGGCGATCGACCTCAGAGAAAGGTATGAGGGGAATGTTCAATTCGCGGGCCAGGCTCTCCGACTGGACCGAGGTAGCAACGGCGCGTACCGTAAGTCCCTGCTTTACCATTTCACCAATGCCCTGGATGGCCCAGTAGGCCGTAGAGCCGGTTCCCAGGCCGAGGGTCATGCCATTCCGAACGTATTCGATGGCCTTTCCGGCAGCGATCTTTTTGCCATTAACGGCTTGATTGTCCATGAGAAAAGAGGTTAAAATGCGCGAATAAATACGCCGTTTCCGGCGGATTTTTGCTGTAAAAATAGGGGGCTTCGGGATACCGTCCATCATTAATTTTCCGGGCTTTTTTCCAATTTCCTAGTAGATCGGTAGGAAATACTACAAATTTCCCTACTTTTGTTTTGTCATCCACTTTATCATTCACATGACCCAATTCGTTGCAAATAAAAATTGTTGTTGTTGCTGTTGTCGGCAAGCCACGGTTATTTGGGTGGAGGATGACCTCTTATAAGCTGATCGAACTGTATTAACAATAGTTTAAAGCTCCACCACCAGTGGAGCTTTTTTTATTCATGGCCTATATATCAATGCGCGTTTTATGTCGACAATGACCTTATATCCTGCAGATGCCACGCTTATTTCCGCGGTGCGAGCCCTGGAAAGAGAGATCGGTCACACACCGCTGCATCCCGTCACCGGGCTTTTCCGGCATCCCCGGGTGCAGATCTACGCCAAGAAAGAGTGGATGCAACTTTCGGGCAGTGTTAAAGCCCGGGCCGCTTACTCGATCATCCGCCGGGCCATCGAGGATGGGAAACTGACGCGGGAGAAAACCCTGCTGGATGCGACCAGCGGAAACACGGGTATCGCTTATGCCCATATTGCCAAAAAATTGAACATTCCCGTCGCGCTTTGTCTTCCCGAAAATGCCTCGCGTGAGCGAAAGGATATCCTCCAGTCCCTTGGGGTAAAGCTGATCCTGACGTCCCGGTTCGAGGGGACCGACGGCGCCCAACAGGTAGCCCGGTCACTTGCGGAAGCCGATCCGGGGGCGTATTTTTATGCCGATCAATACAAGAACCCCAACAACTGGAAAGCTCACTATTATGGCACTGCATCCGAGATCGTAGAGGCGCTGCCGGGGATCACCCATTTTGTGGCGGGGTTGGGAACAACCGGAACCTTTGTCGGAACCGGCAGACGACTGCGCGAACTGCGCCCCGATATCCGGCTGATCTCCTTACAGCCCAACCTGCCGATGCATGGATTGGAGGGGTGGAAGCACATGGAAACAGCCCTCGTGCCGGAGATCTACGATCCATTGGTGGCCGATGTGAACGAAGAGGTCAGTACCGAAGAGGCCCATGCCCTGATCATCGAGGCCTGGCACAAAGAAGGGTTATTATTGAGCCCTTCATCAGCGGCCAATCTTGCGGGTGCAATACGCGTCGCCAAACAATTGGAACAAGGGGTTGTTGTTACTGTTTTACCCGACAATGCCGACAAGTACAGTGAAATCATTCAAAAACTTATCGTATGATCATTATCGAACCCAGGGTCAGACAATTATTGATAGATGACGCGCTCAATACGTTTCCGGATGAATGCTGCGGTTTTCTTTTTGGCAGGGAAGAACATGATGGAACAAGGCTTGTCGTAGATATTCTCGTCGTAGACAATTCAAAAGAGGGGGACAAAACAAGACGATTCGAGATCTCGCCCCAGGACTATATGGCAGCGGAGACCCATGCGTTGGATCACGATTGGACCTTGCTGGGGATCTACCATTCGCACCCCAAACATCCGGCCATTCCCTCGGAAACCGACCGGCAGTCGGCGCAGCCATATTTTTCCTATGTGATCATCTCCATCCTGGACAAGGACACGACGGAGCTGCGCAGCTGGTTGCTCAACGACAAGCGGCAATTCGAAGAAGAAAAGATCATTGATTATATATACTCTTAAAAAAAAAAGCATCAAATACCATGGCAACGGTTATCATTCCCACTCCTTTGCGGAAGTTCACCAATAATACGGCGCGGCTGCAGGTTGGCGCCGGCACGATCCGGGACACTGTCCGGGAGCTTACACAAAATTTCCCCGATTTGAAAAAGCATCTGCTCGACGAGCAGGGCAAGATCCGCAGTTTTGTCAACATCTTTATCGGCAACGATGATATCCGGGATCTCGAGGCGGAGAACACCGCGGTAAAAGAGGACACCGTCATCAGCATCGTTCCGGCGATTGCGGGTGGCAGTCCGGACGGCGCCACGGGCGGTGCAGCGAATGGCGCCACGACAGGCGCCACGACAGGCGCTACGACAGGCGCTACGAATGGCACTGTGTTCAGCAAAGAAGAGCTGGCCCGGTACAACCGGCATATCATCATCCCGGAGTTTGGCTATGAGGCGCAAAAGAAATTAAAAGAAGCAAAGGTTCTGGTCATCGGATCGGGCGGTCTTGGCAGTCCGGTGCTGCTGTACCTGGCCGCGGCGGGTGTCGGGACCATCGGTATCGTGGATTTCGATGTCGTCGATGACAGCAACCTGCAGCGGCAGGTCCTGTTTGGCGTCGACGAGATCGGCAAGCCAAAAGTCGAGGCGGCCAAACGCCGGATCGAGGCGCTGAACCCGTATATCCGGCTCAATATCTACAATACACATCTCAATTCCCAGAATGCGCTGGAGATCCTCCGCGACTATGATGTCATTGCAGACGGCACGGATAATTTCCCCACGCGTTATCTGGTGAACGACGCGGCCGTATTGCTGGGCAAGCCGAATGTGTATGCATCCATCTTCCAGTTTGAAGGGCAGGTGTCGGTTTTCAACTATTGCGACAAGCAGGGTCAGCTGGGTCCCAATTACCGGGACCTCTACCCCACCCCGCCCCCGCCGGGTCTTGTACCCAGTTGCGCCGAGGGCGGCGTACTTGGTGTATTGCCGGGCATCATCGGCAGTCTGCAGGCGCTGGAAGTGATCAAGGTGATCACCGGAGTGGGCGATACGCTGTCGGGTCGCTTCTACATCTTCGACGCGCTGAATTTCGAAAGCAGAACCTTCCGTATCCGGCCGAGAGAAGACAATCCGGTCAACGGCAAGAACCCTACCATCAATGCATTGATCGACTACGAACAATTTTGCGGAATGCGGGCCGTGGAGGAAAAGCCGTTGAAGGAAGTGACGGTAAAAGAACTGTACGACATGCAGGTAAAGGGTGAATCGTTCCAGCTGATCGACGTCCGGGAACCGCATGAATATGAGATTGTCAATATCGGCGCGGAGCTGATCCCGTTGGCGACTGTGTCGGCTAACAGCGACAGGATCGATCGCGACAGGAAGGTGGTCGTACATTGCAAGGTGGGCGGTCGCAGTGCCAAGGCGATTCGGGAATTGGAAGAAAAATTCGGATATACCAATCTCTATAATCTGAAGGGCGGCATCCTTGCCTGGGTGGACCAGATACAACCGGAGCTGACGAAGTACTAGGAGTTGAGCAGGCTTTCGAGAATGCGGGCGACCTTGTCGGGATTGGGAAGCATAGCCTGTTCGAGGCCGGTATTCATCGGCACGGCGGGAAGATCGAGTGCGCCGGCCACTTCAACAGGCGCATCCAGCCGGGAAAAGCAGTTGCGGGTGATCCGCCACGCCAGGGCTTCGGCGAAAGAGTTATTCTGTTGTTCCTCCGTCAGCACGAGACATTTCCCATGCCGGCAGACTGTTTCATAGACCAGGGCTTCATCCAGCGGGTAAAGCGTGCGAAGATCGACGATCTCTATTTGCCCGGGAAAGCGGGTGGCTGCGGCCTTAGCCCAATACACGCCCATCCCGTAGGTGATAATGCAAGCGGTGTCGCCGGCGGCGATGAGGTGTTCATCGGCCGCGACGATCGCCAATCCTTTGCCCAGCGGCAAAATATAGTCGGCTGAAGGCTCTATCGTTTTTGCTTCCTCTGTTCCGGGGACCTTGCTCCAGTAGAGTCCCTTGTGTTCCAGCATTACCACCGGATTGGGATCGAGGAAGGCGGCTTTCATGAGCCCCTTCATATCGGCGGCATTGGAGGGATAGGCAATTTTTATTCCCTTGATGGAAAGCAGGGTCGTTTCGATGCTGCCGCTATGATAGGGACCGCCGCCGCCATAGGCGCCGATGGGTATCCGGACGACCGTGCGAACGGGAAACTTACCCTGGCTGAGATAACAGGATTTGGATATTTCCGTCACCAATTGATTGAATCCTGGATAGATGTAATCGGCGAATTGGATCTCGACGATGGGCAGGGCGCCAACCGCGCTCATTCCCACGGTCGAACCGACGACATAAGCCTCCTGGATTGCGGTATTGAATACCCGATGGTCGCCAAACTGTTCCGCCAGGGTAGCCGCCTCCCGGAATACGCCGCCAAGCCGGCGGCCTACATCCTGGCCGTAGAGCAGGGCTTCGGGATGTGTTTCCATGATCTCCCGGATGGCGAACAACGCGGCATCGACCATGATCACTTTTTCGCCATCCCCGGGTGTGCGGGTTCCCGTTTCTTCGATGACGGGAGTGGGCGCGAAGACATGATCGGTTACCGTGGAAGGATCGGGTTCGGGTGCGGTTACCGCCTGTTGAAATTGCCGGGCGACAAGCGCCTTTGCTTCCGTGTCAATATTTGTCAATAGCGACTCTTCGACGTCCAAAGCCAGCAGGCGTGCCCGTAGTTTGGGCAGGGGATCATCTGCGGCATGGCGGGACATGTCCCCGGCATCCCGATAAAATTCCCGGCGTACCCCACTGGTGTGATGTCCCAGTAACGGGACCTTCGCCTGAACCAGCCAGGGGCCCTGGCCATTGCGCAGGGAATCGATGACCTCCCCCATCGCCTCATAGGCGCCGAGGAAATCGCTTCCGTCGATGCGGATGCGTTCCATTCCTTTGAACCCTGCCGTGTATTCATAGGCATCCATCGACCGCGCTTCTTCCGACCGCACGCTGATACCCCATCCATTGTCCTGAACAAGGTAGAGGATGGGAAGCTTTTTAAGCACGGCAAACTGGAAGGCCTCGCTTACTTCGCCTTCGGTGACACTTGCGTCCCCGAGTGAACAGACGACGATGGGTGACCCGCCTTCCGGTGACTTGCGCAATAGCGGGGATGAGATACTTGCCAGATATTGCAGCCCCTGGGCCAGACCGGTGGCAGGTATCGCCTGCATCCCGGTGGCGCTGCTTTGATGGAGCATGCGCGGCCGGTCGTTCCCCGAATAATTTGGATGGGAATAGTATTCGCGCCCGCCGGTGAACGGATCGTCTCCTTTGGCGAGCAGCTGCAACATCAGGTGATAAGGCTCGAAGCCCAATCCCAGTAGAACGCTTTCGTCCCGGTAGTAAGGGCTTATCCAATCGCAGGGAAGCAGGTGGAAGGCCGTTGCCAGTTGGATGGCTTCGTGTCCGCGGGAAGTGGAATGGACATATTTGCAGATGGAGCGATTATTCTCGTAAGTGGCGGCCATTTCCGCCGCTGTGCACATCAGCTGCCAGGCTCTTAGCAAGATATCAAGAGAGATCAACGGTAATCGATCTTATTTTATTTCAACGGTAAATAAGCTATCGTCTTCGATAAAGCCTTCCAGCTCGTCTCCAACCACGCATTCACCGACACCAGCGGGTGTCCCCGTAAAGACGAGATCGCCGATGTTCACGGAGAAGTAATTGGAGATATAGGCAACAATCTTGTCAAAGTTGTTGATCATCAGATTGGAGTTGCCTTGCTGCACCAATTCCTTATTCTTGTACATGCAGAAGTTGATATCCTTCTTGTTCTTGACATTCTGCAGCGGGATCCATTTTCCGATGGCCGCAGAGTTATCCCAGGCTTTTGCTTTTTCCCAGGGCAGGCCTTTTTCCTTGAGCTCGGTTTGGATATCGCGCGCAGTGAAGTCGACTCCCGCTGTTATGGCATCATAATACTTGGAAGCAAATCTTTCCTGGATGTATTTCCCGTTTTTGGATATGCGAAGAACGAGTTCGCATTCGTAGTGCAGTTCGTTCGTGAACTCGGGGTAATAGAACGGGGTATGAGCCTGCAGCAATGCACTCTTAGGCTTCATAAAAATGATCGGCTCATCCGGAATTTCATTGTTCAACTCCTTGGCATGAGCCACATAGTTACGGCCAACGCAGAATATTTTCATATTCAATCAGGGTTTTTATGTGCGAGAGATAGGCTAACAGAAAATTAGCACATCTCCTGCAATAAGTTTAATATCTGTCCTTCGGGGGCCACTGAAGGTGGCTTAGGAAAATTCTTGTTTAGCTTTCATTTGGCCTGAAAAGGCCCGGGGCACTCACCATAGGCATATTGAATATCAAAATACTTACTCATTAAGGATGAATGCAATATTTATGCGAAAATAAAGATTCCCCTTTATAAATCATAGTTCAAACTCCAATTTATTGTACTGGTTCATGGTTCGCTCAAGCCCAATGGTGGCGAAGCTTTCAACGACTTCCACACATTTTTCTATCTTCCTATGGACAATGGGTAATTCAGTGTCCGACCATCTTCCCAGCACGAAATCCACCTGTCTGCCCTTGGGGAAATTGTTTCCGATGCCAAACCTCAGCCTTGGATAGGCGTCGGTTCCGAGTGTTTCCTGGATACTACGGAGGCCGTTGTGCCCGGCATCGCTGCCGCCGGGCCTCAGCCTTATTTTGCTAAGCGGAAGAGCCAGTTCGTCTACGAGGACCAGGAGCTGCTCACGCGGTATCTTCTCCCTGTCCAACCAGTATTTCACGGCACGGCCGCTTTCATTCATATAGGTGGTCGGCTTAATACATATCAGGATATGACCATGCCATTTCAATTCCACTTTTCCGGCTAAGCGCTCGGTGCTAAACTTCCCATCCAGGCTTGCCGCCAGGGCATCTACCATGTCGAATCCAATGTTATGACGGGTGCCGGCATACTCGGCTCCTATATTACCGAGACCGGCGATCAGGAACTTTCCCATATTATCTTGGTCGCCCCCGGGATGGGCCACCGGTAGCTGGTCCGGTCCTTCAGGGGGCATTAAAAATAACAAAAAACCCGGTTAAAGTTTAACCGGGTTCCTACTAATAAAATAATTTATTTTTTACCTCCCGCTGGCTTTGCTGCTGCTGCCGGGGCAGCTGCTGCGGGCTTGGCTCCTGCTGCTGCCGGCGCGGTTGTGGCTGCTTCTTCCTGTTTCAACTGACGGGTCAGTACGATGGACGCAATGGGGATCCGGGGAGAGTTCAGGATCTCATAGTTGTCGGCCTTTACGTCTTCAACCCGAACGTTGCCATTCAATTCCAATTCGGTCAGATCGACTTCGATATTTTCCTTCAGATATTTCGGCAGCGTCTTTATCTTCAGCGCCTTCATCTTGGTGATAAGCTTACCGCCATCCTTTACGCCTTTTGCAGCGCCGGTGAATTTGATGGGAATGGTTGCAATAACCTTTTTGTCTTCCACCAACTCGAGAAAATCGGCATGGATCAGGAAGTCGGTCACCTTGTCAAACTGCAGATCCTTCAGGATGCATTTGTAGGATTTGCCGTCAACCTTGATCTCGGCCAATTGGAAATCAGGTGTGTAAACCAGTGTTTTGAACGACGTCAAAGGAGCTGAAAAATTCACCTCTTTTGCACCCCCGTAAATTACACCGGGCACTTTTTCCTCAGAGCGAAGTTGGCGGGTGGCTTGTTTGCCAATTTCGGTCCTGAGTTGTCCTTCGATTGTAATTGTCTTCATTTTTATGAGTGTTTATTAATTAACGCTTCAACTAACGCTTCTCCTTCAGCTGGGAGTGGATGAACAAGCCTGTGATACTCCTGTTCTCGTGCGCATTGCGGATGGCTACTGCAAACAATTCCGCGACGCTGAGCACTTTTATTTTCGGGCTGGACCGCTTCAACGGTATCGTATCGCAGACTACCAGTTCTTCCAGTACGCTGTTCTCGATGTTCTCATATGCCTTGCCGCTGAGTACCGGATGTGTGCACAGGGCTCTTACACTTCGCGCCCCCTTCTCCTTCAGCAGTCCTGCGGCTTTCGCGAGCGTGCCGCCCGTATCGCAGATGTCGTCGATCAGAACGATATCCTTGTCCGTTACATCCCCGATCACCACCATACTCGCTATTTCGTTTGCCCTTTTCCGATGCTTGTCACAAATGACCATTTCCGCACTGAAGTAGCTGGCGATCTCCCTGATGCGATTGGCGCTACCCACGTCAGGGGCCGCAAAGGTAAGATTTTCCACCGGAAGTTGCTGAATATAGGGAATAAATATGGCCGAGCTGTCGAGGTGGTCGACCGGGATATCGAAATACCCCTGGATCTGGGGTGCATGCAGGTCCATGGTGATGACCCGGTCGGCGCCGGCAGATACTAACATATTGGCAATCAATTTACTACCGATCGCCACCCGGGGCTTGTCCTTCCTGTCCTGCCGGGCATAGCCATAATAAGGAATGACGGCGACCACTTTATAAGCGGAAGCCCGGCGGGCGGCGTCGATCATCAACAGCAGTTCGAGAAGGTTCTCTGCCGGAGCGAAGGTACTTTGCACCAGGAAGACCATATCGCCGCGGATGCTTTCGTTAAAAATGGGTTGGATCTCACCGTCGCTGAAATGCTGGATAGTGATCTTTCCCGAAGGGTGGCCGAATTGCTGGGCAATTTTCTCGGCGAGGTACTGGGATCCCGTGCCGGAAAAGATCTTGGCTATATGCTGCATAGATGTGATAAAATATGGGCGAAGATACTGTATGGCAACAATACTGGAAACCCTAAAATAAGGAGTTTCTCTTAGGATCGGACCAACAATAAAAGGCCACGGACAAGCCGGTGGCCCGCCGAAAGCACGAAGGGGCCACTCCGTCTTTGAACGACGGAGCGGCCTCAATTTTTTTGAAGGCTTCGATTCCCGTTAGTGGCTAACCGATGCCAGCTCCTGATGAGCGCTGGTATTGACCACGATTGCCTTCTCGGCTTTTGCCTGAGATTTGGCATTAAAGGCGTAAAAAATAGAGGAACAAACGAAAATGGAGAAAAAGAGGGCGACAACGTACATGCCAACACAAAAAAAGAAGGGCTGCCAGCCGCCGATTGCGTTAAAAGTAGTTCGATTCATTGGATTTTAGATTAGTTTTCAAAAGGTTACAGTTGTGATAAACTGTATGTACCGGATCACAAAACGGAAGAACGAAACAGATATTTCATCCCGCCGTAAGAATCACAAAATAATCTTAATTTTCGATATTTGCAAGCGAAAATGCGGATTTTATGGAGGGGAAGAAAAGGGCGATAAAGGAGTGGGCGCCGGATGACAGGCCCAGGGAAAAGCTGATGATAAAAGGAGCGGCGGCGCTAAGTGATTCCGAGCTATTATCCATTTTTATACGCGGGGGCTCGGCGGGAAAAAGTGCGGTAGATATCGGCCGGGTGGTGTTGAATGCCTGCCAGGACAGCCTGCTTGAATTGGGACGACGCTCAGTGAACGACCTGATGAAGGTGAAGGGCATCGGCATGGCAAAGGCCTGCACACTCGTGGCCGCCCTGGAACTGGGGCGAAGGTGGTACAGCAAGAAAGCCACGCATTACCCGATAATAAAGGACAGCCGGGAGGTCGCGGGTTATCTCCGGCCACATCTGGAACATTATACTTATGAAGTGTTTGGGGCGCTCTTTCTGTCCCAGTCGGGTCGGATCATCCAGGATTTTGAGCCGATCAGTACGGGTGGCATCACCAGCACCACGGTGGACCCGAGGCGGCTCTTTCGCCGGGCCCTGGAGACCGGGGCGGTAAGTATCATCGTTGCCCACAATCATCCTTCCGGCAACGTGCGGCCCAGCAAGGCGGACGAGGCGCTGACCCAAAAGATCCTGAATGGCTCTAAGTATATGGATATCAAACTATTAGACCATATCATCATCGGTCACGAAGGATATTTCAGTTTCGCCGATGAAGGGCGGTTGGCCTGAACGGAACGGAGCCGGGAGAATCGGCATGCCCTACAGGGTCCGAGCAAAGCCGGGAGAACCTGCATGCCCTAGGCCTGAGCGGTCGGGCCGCCAAAATTCATGGGTAGTTGAACTTCTTCCAGGTCCTGGATCTTCCCGTTCCCCGCCTCGAAACGGGTAATATTTTCCGTCAGCGCCTTCATAAAACGCTTGGCGTGCTGTGGGGTCAGGATCAACCGGGACTTTACTTTGCTTTTGGGCGTGCCGGGCATGACATTGACGAAGTCGATCACGAATTCGGCATGTGAATGAGTGATGATCACCAGGTTGGCATATTGCCCCTCGGCCATTTCTTCACTGATCTCGATGTTGAGTTGATTATTTCCCGTTGGTTGGTCTGTCATGCAGAATATTTTCGTAAAAATACAAAAGGACGCTTTATGGGCGTCCTTTTGTGTAAAGTTAGTTCGAATATGATCTAGTTCTTGTCGAACCAGAGTTTGGTGCCGACATTGTCGCCGCCGATGGCATTGGCCGCGGTCTGCCAGCTGCCGGTATTGGCATTTTCTTCCTTGGTCGGATAGAGCACGCGCTGAGGGAATACGGATAGCGCATTCTTTGGTGCGGGCAGTGACGGGTAGTTGAGATGGCGGATAGCGGTCCAGCCTTCGAAGCCCCGGTTGTAAAGAGCAAGGTAGGACTGCAGACCGATCTTTTGCTGCCAGGTCCCGCCGGCCGTCGCATAATTCACAGTCGGCTGGGCAAGGAAGGTGGTGGCATCCGTTGCCGAACCGCCCCAGTACGTGATGGAAGCCGTGATCGCGGCGTCGTAGTGCGTTTCCACTGTGCCGCCAACGTTGAAACCCCGGGCAGCGCCTTCGGCGAGGGCCAGTTCCACTTCGGCGTAGTCGAGGATCAAACCCGGAAAGTCGGGCTTGACGATCGCCGATCCGGCATGCGAGAACGAAGAATAGGTATTGCTTTTACCCGGGACGCCGCCGGAGTAACTGTCGTTCCCATCTTCAGTAAAGAAATCAGCGATCCGGGGGTCGTTCAGCGAATCCATGATGTTGATGATCGTGGTCGTTGCCACGAAATCCTGCCGCCCGCTCTGCACGAGAGAGACCCAGATGGGGTTAGTATTCGGCGGAGCCTGCAGGAAAGGTAAGCTGGCGTTGTCATCATTGGACGTGAAGACATTGGGCGCGGCGGCTTCTACGACAGTCTTTGCCCTGGCAGGATCATCGTCGGCGATGAGCACACCCATTTTCAACTCCAACGAGTACGCAAACTTTTTCCAGGCCGCGGGGTCGCCGTTGTAGATGACGTCGGCGCCACCCCAGGAGGCGGAATTGGGATCCAGCGCGGCGATATCGGCGTCCAGTCTGCTCAGGATATCATAATAGGCCGTCTTTGCGTCGTCATATTTGGGGAATGTGACGTTAGGGTCCAGCGCCTGTGTATAAGGCACGTTGCCATAGGTGGTGAGCAGCACATAGAATGCATAGCATTGCTGGATGTCGATGATGGCGGAGTCGTTTTTGAGGACGCCGGGATCCACTGCGGTGACATCGGTGCGGGCGAAGATGCGCGCCTGCTGCAGATTGTTCAGGACATCGCGGTACCAGGCGTTCCACCAATTGTCAGGGATGCTGCGTTCGGCGAAGTTATAATTGCTTTCGTCCGTGTACGTCGTTTCCGTCCAATATTGACTGATCAGCCGGAAGATGTTGACGTTCACATCGGCGCTTGCCAGGTTGTTCGCCAGGTTGACCTGTGCCTTTGTCATCAGCGTCGACGACGGAACAACAGTCGGATTTTTTGGATCGATATTCAGATCCGTCATATGCTTCTGGCAGGAGGCCAGCGCAAGTATGGATAGGGATAAATAAATTATTCTTTTCATTTCGAATGAATTTAGAAGCGAAGTTTAAGATTGAAGGCAAAGGTCCGGGCGGTCGGGTAGGAACCAACCTGGTAGCCCAACGCGGCGTTACCGCTGCTGATGATATCTTCCGGATCGGCGTAAGGCAGGTTCTTGTGGATGATCCACAGGTTGCGGCCTACCACGGAGATATCGATACCCTTAAAGACATTGTTGCCCAATTTCGCCACTGTTTTTTCCGGGATCGAATAGTTCAACGCCGCTTCGCGCAGTTTCACAAATCCGGCGTCATATACAAAGGCCTTGGCAGGATTACGGTAGTACCCATAAGCGCCGAAGAGTCCGCTGATATCGACGCGTTGCGTATTCGCTTTGCCGTCCGGCGTGACACCCTTGTAGATGATACCACCGCCGTCTGCAACCGTATTGCGAACGGGATTACCCAGATCGTTCTTGCCTGCCGTCTCGGGATAGAGTCCCGTGGCCAGACCATAGTACATATCGAGCGAGAAGATATCGCCGCCTTTGCGGGTATCGATGAGCACGCTGAGGGAGAAGTTCTTGTAGCGGAAAGTATTGGTAACGCTACCGACCCAGTCGGGATTGGGGTTGCCGATGACGCTGTTCGAAGTGGGAGTCAGCTGATAGTACCCCGGGGTGCCGTTGTTGGGATCGTTCTCAACCGTACGTTGTCCGTTGGTATAGATAAAGTCATTCCCCCGGATGGTTCCATAGGGCTGGCCTTTTGTCGCGTTGAGCGTTACGTTACCCTGGAAAGCGGCAATCTGGATATTCGACGCCGTATCATAGAGGGCGATGACCTTGTTCCGGTTGCGGGTCCAGTTGACCGTGATGTCCCAGGAGAAGTCCCGGGTCTTTATGGGAGTACCCGTCAGCGACACTTCGAAGCCTTTGTTCTCTACTTCACCCGCGTTAAGGAAACGGGCGTCGTAACCCGTGGCATCGGAGATCTGAGTCGGCAGGATCTGGTGCAGGGTGCGTGCATTGTAATAAGTGACGTCAAATCCCAAGCGGTTCTTGAAGAATTGGGCTTCGGCGCCGAACTCATAGCTCTTATTCCTTTCGGGGACAAGCAGGGGATTGTTCTTGGTGCCGTTGGCCGAGGCAACAGGCTGGGAGCCAAAGGACGTCCCCAGGGTATAGGTATCGAAGATGGAATAGGTGGGTGCGCTATGTCCCACTTCCGCGTAGTTGGCCCGCAGCTTTCCATAAGACAGCCAATCCAGGTTATCCTTCAGCAGTTCGGAGAAGACAAAGCTGCCGGATATCGAAGGATAGTAATAGGAGTTGTTCCCGGCAGGCAGCGTTGAAGACTGGTCCCGGCGAACTGTTGCGTCGAGGGTCAGCATTCTGCGCCAGGTAAGCGTTGCACCTGCAAACACCCCACCCACTTCTACATTGGACTGATTTTCCGTGGGAGGGTTGGGGGTATTGATCGAGTTGGCAAGCGTATACAGCCGGGGAACGAAGAGTCCGCCGTTGGTTGTCGCGTAAATCGAGTTGTTGAGGTCCTGCCGAAGGTTGGTACCCAACAGCGCCTTCAGGTTTAGGTCGGGCGTCAGGTCCTTATTGTAACTCGCCAGGAAGTCGTAGTTGTACTCGCGGTACGTATGGTTGAACCGGGAGTAGTAGGGTACGCCGATGCTGCCGATGGCATAGCGTTCTTCCTGGAGTTCGTCATAGCTGTCAAGCGAGACGCGGGCCAGGAAATTCAATCCTTCCGTCGGCTTATAGTTGAGATAGACATTCCCGAAATAACGGAAGCGGTTATCCGTTTCATAGCTTTCGTAACGATTGTAATACGGATTGTTCCAGTAGATGGGGACCAGACCATTCACCTCGTCTGAAGGGTCGGCCCAGTTCCAGGTGGTGTTCTTGTGGGTGCGGAAATAAGCATTCTTGAGGTCGTTGACATCCACATTGGTTTCCCACCATTCGCGGAAGTTGGTGGCGACGTTGTTGGGGTCATAACCGGTGCCATACCGGCCCAGTCCATCGATCTTCGAGAAGTTGATGCTGGCGCCGGCCGTCAGTTTGGGATCGAGGTTCCAGGTGGCGGAGGTGTTAACGATATCTTTCAGGATCTGGCTGTTGGGCAGGATCCCTTTATCGCTGTTACGCGTATAGCCTACTTTGAAGGTGGCTTTGTCATTCCCGCCATCGATCAACACGCTGGTGTTGTAGGAGAAGGGCTTTGTAAAGAAGGTGGTCGGATCGTGCGCCGCGGCCACCCAGGGAGTCGCCTTATGATAGGTGGAGGAGGTGCGGTCAAAGGCTTCCCATTGGTAGACCATCAGATTCGGGTCGAATTTGGCGCCCCAGGATGCGTCTTCGGTGGTGGGGGTGACCAGATCGGGAACGCCGTCACCGTTGACGTCGAAGTAAAAGAAGTTGCCATCAGGCGAACCGTAGCCATTCTCCGATCCGTAGTTAGCGCCGTATTGGTGCTGATATTTTGCAAAGGTGCTCTTGTCGATGGCGCCGGTGGTGACACCGCCGTTGATAGTGACGCCAAGTCCCTTGCGGCCTTTCTTGGTGGTAATCAGGATGACCCCGTTGAAACCGCGTTCGCCATAGAGGGCGCTTGCGGCCGCCCCCTTCAGAATGCTGATGGAGGCGATGTCGTCGGGATTGATATCCGCTGCGGCATTACCATAATCGTAGCCGCCGCCGCCGGAGATTTGCTTGGTCGCGTTGCCGGGCGTGTTGTTGGACTGATTGGTGTTGGAGTTGTCAAAGGGCACGCCGTCGATCACGAAGAGCGCCTGGTTATCACCCAGGATGGATTTGTAACCGCGGAGGACCACGTTGGTGGAACCACCGAGCGTGTTGGACTGGTTGATCGTCACGCCGGAGACCTTGCCCTCCATATTCGTGATGAAGTTGGCGCTGCGTTCTTTGCTGACATCCTCCCCGCCGATCTGTTGTACGGCATAGGGCAGTTCGCTCTTGTTTCTACGGATACCCAGAGCCGTTACCACAACCTCGGTCATGCTGGCATCCTTCATGCTAACGGTGATGTTGAAAACGGCAGCGTTGGGCGCAACGACTTCGGTTTGCGCAACTCCGGCGCCGGAGACGACCAGTGTTTGAGAGGGCGAGACTTTAATGATGTAGTTGCCGTCGGCGTCCGCGCTGACGCCCGTTCTTGTACCTTTTATCCGGACGGTGGCAAAAGGTACAGGCTGGCCTTTTGCATCGGTGATCTTCCCGGATAAGGTCTTTGTTTGCGCAATGGCCAGCGATGAGAATAGCATGCCCATTGCAAACAAGGTCAAAAGTTTCCTCATGTTTACAGGTTTTGTGTGACTTAATGTTAACTCTAGTTTCTCTGTGAAAAACTTAACTTATCAAATAGTTAAATTTTACCAATATTAGGTAATTAGTTTGACAAGAAAATTATGGTGGATGCTGCAAGAGTTGAAAAAAACCTGTAGGGCCAAAGAAAAACTGCGCAGGAACACGATGTTATGCAATTATCGTGCACCGGCGCAGTTTTGTTAATGCGTCGTTAAGCGAAACGCGTTCTAACTCTTGTTGATGTAGGAGATAAGATCGGCCAGGAAATTCTCGTTGATGTCGCTGGCTTTGTGTTGGGAAAAATATTCCTCAACTTTTGCTTTCTGCGAAGAGAGTGCAGTGCGAATGGATTTTTTCTTCAACTCGACGGTTTGAACTTCTTTGCCGCCGGGCATGACGATATAATATTCCTTCGTATCGACATATTCATCGTAATTATTTCCCGATTCCACCATTCCATCGGTGTGATAATCCGCTTTTTTGAACTGGGTCTTGGTCAGTTTGTAGGCGTTGATGTGAGCCGTGCTGCCGTCACCGCCGACCAATTCGAAAAAGACATCGGGCTTGATGGCGTCGACTTTGATGAAATAATGCTCGCCGTCCGGTTCAGTAAAAATAAAACCCTTGAAGGCGGTTTTTTCTATTTCGACGACGGTTTGTTTATCCGGAGTGAAATAGAGGATATGACTTATCTTATCATAGTTGAAGCCTGCTTTGTCATTGCGCAGGATGGAATCATTATTCGCAATGACATATCCTTTTGCCCAGTCATGAAGCAGAAGCCGGCTTCCCTTGGTATCATCTTTCTGGTGGAATGAAGCGATACTGCCGACGGCGTGGGTACGGCCATCGGTGTTACCGGCTACAATGGCTGTCAGATCCATAAGTGAGTTCTCCACGCTGACGGAAGTGGCGTTGGATTGGGCGATGGAAGAGAGGGATAAGGAGCCTGCCAGGGGAAGCAGGAGCAGGAGTTTTCTCATACGTTTTTTGTTTTCAAGATACGAATTTTCCGTAACGGCTTACTGCACTTTAATACAATCTTAATGAAAAGAAGAAGGCCGGCAAAGCCGGCCTTCTTCATGGTATTCAGGATGATCTTTTATTGATGAACGAAGGTCTCATCGACGATACGGTCGGACCCCGAGCCTCCCGCACCGTTATTATACGTGGAGACGATATGCATCGTCTTGGTAGTGTGATCGTAAGTCTGTGTGATCACTTTGAAGTTGGAGATGGATGCAAGGAATGAATCATTCACGGTCACCGAAATGGCATCGGGGTCTGACGGATCATAAGTGATAACGTAATAATCGCCGGGGCCGAGATTGGCGTAGTCCATTCCGAGGGTAGTCGGATCGAGCGGCGATCCAAATTTCGGGCTCAGGGGACCGAGATTGGTGGCTGTCCCGCCGCTGGGGATAGGTCCGCCGCCATAACCGATGACCCCGGTATAATTCCAGCGCGTTCCCGTGGAGTTATAGTATCCTGCCAGCGGGTTACCGATCGCATGCAAATAGATGGTTGCCAGGTTACCGCTGATCGTCGCCCCGGTTGCCGAAGTGATGGTGATGGGCAACTCATAACTTTCCGTGGGGTCGACCTTATTCGGATCGATGATGACATAAAAAGTGTCCAGCCGGCTGCCCGCCTTGATGGTTCCCGTCGTTGTCGGGATCTTGTAGGTAGAGTCAGGCAGCAGAGTGTATACCACCGCATTGGGGGAGAAAAGGTTCTTCCCGTCGACCGCGATCGTGACAGGGATGTCCTTTTTGGGCGGATAATCCGATGCGATGTTGACGGTAAACCATATCGTATCGGGGTCGGTCCCGGCAATGCTCATGACGGCTCCGGAGAAATTGGCAGCGCCGCTGGAAGGCGCATTCGGCGTGCTATTGACATTCGACGTGGTGATCTCCGCAATATACGTTCCCTGGGTGCCGGAGAAATCCGTGTTCGGCTTGTCCTTCAGACAGGCCGTGAGGCTGCAAACGGCGAAAAAAGCAATTATTATCGATATCCTTTTCATGATGTAAATGTTAATGTGTTTAAGGCATCCAGAAGATCTTTCCATTGATTACGTCCACACTTCCCTGGGCGTTGACATTGGCCGTATTGGCCGTGTATTCGCTTTGAGGATAGAACAGGCGGATCGGGATGTGCGGTGCGGTAGTCCCCGGATAGATCGATACCGGCAGGTTGGCAGGGATGCCCAATCGCTTCCAGTTGTTCCAGGAAGTGACGGGATCGTACATATTGAGGGCTGCCCATTCCTGGGTGAGCGTCAATGTCAGTTTGTTGGAAGCCGAAGTCCAGTTTACGGAAGCATCCGACTGGGCGAGATAGGTATCGGCAGCGGTTTTTGATGCTGCGTCGGTCGCGCCTGTTTTCAAAAGGCGGAAAGATTCTTCGACGGCGCTTTTATACAGAGCATCGGCCGAGGTGCCGGTGATATAACCCCGCTGTACGGCCTCGCACTGCATGAACAGGCTCTCGAAGGCCGGGAGAATGTAAGCATTTTGTGAGGCAGATTGAAGGACACCTTTCCCGATAGCGGAGATAACGGTATTGTGTTCGGCGCCATTTTGGCTGCCGAAGACACGACCCTGGACCGTACCGTCTGCCGTGGTATCGTAGAACCGGTTAAGCCTTGGATCCGCATGGGCCTTGTAAAAAGCCACAGCAAAAGCATTGGCGCGATAGAACTGATGATTGCCGGTCTGGGCGCCGCTCGGGGAGAAACCTACCGCTCCATAGAGGGGGTTTTGCTGCGCAGTATTGGAGTTCGAGTACCCGGGGTTTACAGCGGCATCTTCACCAGCCTCGAGGAAGTCGCTCGTGGTCAGCCCGCTGAGTTCGCTCTTGACGGTTGCCTCATCCTTCGAAGTAAGGTTGAGGAGGATGCGCAATTTTACCGTATTCCCAAACTTTGTCCACTGATCCATATCGCCGCCAAACATGACGTCATAACTTTCAGGAATGGAGACGGCATCAGCAGGGGCGCCTTTAATTGCCGCAATGCCGGAATCTACCTGCTTGATGATGCCGGCATAGACTGTCGCGGCATCGGTGTACTTGGGGTAGTTGACGACACCGCCATTCAACGCATCGGTGTAGGGAATGTTATTATACATATCCACCAACCGTTGATAATGAAAGGCCTCCATGATCTGCGCAGCTCCGAAGAAGTAAGCCTGCTTGGGATCCTTCCGGGAGTTGTTGATGATATACTGGTAGTTAACGAGGATGGTGGAATACACATAATCCCAGTTGCTGGTATAGCTACCGTTGTTGATGTTATAGGTAGCGGTGGTGCCATATCCGCCGTAGTCGCCGCTGAAAGCCCAATAGCCCATATAGAGGTTGGCGAATTCCGTAAAGCCGCTGGCATTAAACGAGGAATAGGCCGAAGCGGTAAGCGCCGAGGAAAGCAGGAATTGCGGGTCAACCTTGGAAGGCGTGTTCGGATTCACGTCATTGATATCGAACGTACCCTTCTTACAACCTGCAACAGAGATCAGCAGCAGCGCGGTCGAAATAGTCAGATAATTTTTTATTCGTTGAAACATAATTTTTCGTTTTGACTTCATTAACAATGATTAGAATTGGAGGCTGAGGGTGGCGCTATAGATGCGGGTGGGCGGAGCCTGTCCCTCACCGGTGCGGCCAACGTCATTACCTGTACCTTCATTGAATTCGGGGTCAGTCCATTTGTTGGTCGAAGGGCGGATCATCAGCAGGTTCCTTCCGGCAAGCGTGAGGGTCGCCCGGTTGATGACCTTAGTTGCGGCGAAAATGGTGCGGGGGATATCATAGCTGATCGTTGCTTCCCGCAATTTCCATGCAGCGGCGCTTACTACGTAGTTGGCGCCGACGGAGTTGTAGAGATTGGGCCAGAAATTGAAATTCGCATCGGACACCGTCACGTTGGTATTCGGAACCGATTTGTTATTGACGATAATAACGGAGTTCGGGAAAACGAAACGCTGTCTGCCGGTGGCGGCGGTGGTTACGCCGTTGCCGGAAAAGTCCATCGAACTGCCGATCGCGTTGAAGATCCTATAGCCACTGCGGTAATCGGCGGTAGCGGAGAAGCTGAACCTCTTCCAGCTGAGGGTGGTGCTGATACCGAGGATATCGGTGGGGTTGGCATTGCCGAGGATGGAAAGTGCGGATGCCTTGGTCGGCAGGCCGGATACGGCATCGACAATGACATGTCCGTCGGCATCGCGGTTCCAGTCATACGACTCGATGACGGGATATGGCTGACCAACGACGGCAAAGGAGTTGGCATTGCCCCCGTTGTTCTGGCCGGCATTGAGATAAGGGTTAACCGTCTGACTGAGACCGAGGCTCTTCTGACCGCCGTTGATGGCGAGAACCCGGCTCCTGGTGTGCGTATAGTTCATGTTGACGCGCCAGTTCCAGTCCTTTGTATGGACGGCAGTAACCGAGAGTTCGGTTTCGATGCCCTGGTTCTTGGTGCTGGCGGCATTGACCAGGGCCTTTGTATAACCGCTGGAGTTGGGGATCTGCGCATACACGATACCATCGCGGAGGGTCTGCTGATAAGCGCCCACGGTCAAAGACACCAGGTTTTGGTAACCGAGTTCAAGACCGACCTCATTTTCAACGACTTTCTCGGGCTTGATATTGGGGTTGGCAATGGTATTGCTGAGTGAATAACCGCCTACGCCATTGTAGGGGAAGCCGATGCCGCTGGAACTAAGCAGGATGGGGTCCGTGGCATAAGCGCCGTCGGCCATATAGGGCGAGCCCTGAGCAATGGCCGATACGTTACCTGTCAGGGAGTGGGCGTAGCGTAATTTGATGAAATTGATGGTGCTGCTGTTTGCGATGGCCGGGATCATGTCGCTGACAACAAGAGATCCATCTATATCATAATAAGGAATGTATCTGTTTTCCTTGGAGAGTCTTGAGTCCAGATCGGTGCGGTAGGACCCGTGCACATAGGCAAAACCTTTATACCCGACGGTAGCCTCCCCGAAATAACCGATCTTTCTTGCTTCCGAACGACCGCTGCTCACGCCGGGGATACCGGTGAGGCTGCTTACATTATAAACCGGGAAGAAGAGGTTGCCGGCGTTTATCTGGGAACCCTTGATCTGGTTGTCCAGATAGGTGGTACCAACGGTAGCTACCAGGTTGAAATCCCGTGTCAGGTTCTTGCTGAAGGTGGCAAGGAAGTCGGAGGTGACGAGGAAGTTGTTAAAGGAGGTAGTCTGGTAGGTAGGCAGCGGATTGCCTTGCGCATTGAACTTAGGCGATTCCTGTACGGAATCGACTCCTGTACCGGCGGCATTGGAATAGAGCACCAGACCGCTGCCATTGGTGGCGAAGTCGGAGTAGGTGTAGCCCGCGTTGGAGACATCATTCGCCCGGTTCAGATTATTGAGCGATAAGCGATAGGACAGGGTCAGCCAGGAGGTGGGTTTTGCCTGCACGTGGATATTCCCCTCGAGGTTATTGTCCTGCGTTACGCTGCGGTCATTGGCTGCCGCCCAGTAAGGGTTGTTGTAGTAGTCGTTGTAATACCCATCCGGCGTTGCGAATTTATCTGTTTTCCAGTTCTTGTAGCTGGTCATCGGAACGCTGGCGGAGGTATTCAGCAGGTTATCATAAATCGTAGATGGAACCGAATTAAGGTCCGTTTTCTTGTAGGTATAGGCGAGGGTAAAGTCTGCGGTCAGAATGCCGGACGTCCGGGAACCGCCGACACGGAAGGCATCTCTCCTACCCTTGTCACCGGGGACAACGCCATTGGTATGGATATCCTGGGCGCTGACGAAGAAACGGCTGTTGTCATCACCCGCGCTGTAAGAGAAGTTGTTCTGCGTGGTGATAGGGCTTTCGAAGAAGGCTGATTTCTGGTTCTTGACAGGCATATAAGGAACCATCTGGTGCGTACCGTCGAAGACGGGCCGGCCGAGCGGAACCAGTACACCGGGACGAAACTCAGGACCATAGGCCTGGTTCTCATACGGAACCATTCCGGAAAGATCGTTGAAGTCATTGATCCAATGTTCCCCGCCGTTGGCGCCGAAGCGATCCTGGAAGGCGGGCATATAGGACACATGTTCTTTCTGCAAAGTGGTGGAAGCGGTGATGATGGGCTTTCCCCGGTTACCCTTTTTCGTGGTAACGATGATAACGCCGTTGGAGGCGTCGGAACCATAGACCGCGGAAGCGCTGGAACCCTTCAGGACAGTGATATCCACGATATCATCGGCGTTGAGCGTGCTGATATCATTGTAGAAAATGGCTCCGTCGACTACGTAAAGGGGTTGGTTATTACCGGTGAGTGAGCGGTTACCGCGAAGCGTAACGCGGGTGGGCGCGAATACGCCGTTATTGACGGTGTTGATCTGCAGACCGGAGACCTTCCCTGTCAGCCCGTTGACGGCGCTGATGGGCTTGGCCTGGGCTAGATCCTTGCCGGAGATCTTGGCGGTGGAATATCCCAGTTCCTTGGCCTGTCGTTGAACACCAAGGGCGCCCGTGATCACGACTTCGGCCATGTTCGATTCTTTCCTCGACACCTGGACCGTGATGGCGCCGGCGCCAACCGTTATCGTCTTTGATTCGAAACCGGCGCCGCTGACCACCAGCAGATCGCCTTCTTTTACTTTGATTGAAAAATTCCCCTCGGCATCGGCACTGGTAGCAGCCTTGCTACCCTTTACCTGAACGGTCGCAAAAGGGACTGGCTGGCCTTGTTGATCGGTGACCTTGCCGGTTGTAGTTTTGGTTTGCGCATGCACCGATATAAATAGAAATATCAGCGATGTCAGCAGCATTAGACATTTTCTCATGTGACTCTGATTTTTATTTAAATACGAACGTTTGGTGAATTATTCGGTCGGCAATTAGCCTGGATCTCCCCAGGTTACGGATGTGACAAACAATAATATGTCACTCGAATTCTTACAAATTCACGTGCAAAAAAAGATCAATGTTTAAGCGGGAATAAAAAGTGGAACCGATCTTCGATGAATGTGGGTGAGCGCAAAAAGTGCTGAAAGCACCGCAGGCAGTGTGAAGGAAATTCTCATGTGTGTTAGTTTTGTCTGACTTCTAAATTAGGGGAACTTCATTTATTAGCCAAAAAAATGTTAATTAACGCATCTGCTAAAAACTCATATGAGCGCACATTTTTGACATCGAACTCCCATAAAATCATATACATGCAAATAAAATATTTGCTAAAAAAAGCTAGTATGTTCCATGCACGCTTTCAGTCAAAAAATTTAAATTTTCAAATCCTACCTTTGCGCCATGGAATTATTAGACGGTAAAATTGCTTCAAAGGCGATAAAAGATACCCTTACCCTCAGGGTGGCACAGTTGGTAGCGGAAGGAAAGAAGGTCCCCCATCTCGCGGCGGTATTGATCGGAAACAACGGGGCCAGCGAGACCTATGTAGGCGCAAAAGTGAAAGCCTGTGCCGAGATTGGGTACCGGTCGACCCTGATCCGGCTGGAAGACAGCATTACGGAGAACCGGCTTCTCACAACGATCGAAGGATTGAACAACGACCCCGATGTGGATGGCATCCTGGTACAGTTGCCGTTACCGAAACATATTTCCGATGAAAAAGTGATCAATGCCATCCACCCTTCCAAGGATGTGGACGGCTTCCATCCCGAGAATGTGGGAAAGCTGGTGCAGGGGCTTCCCGCTTTTATCCCGGCGACCCCCCATGGCATCCTCCTGCTGCTGGAGCATTATAAAATTGATACCCGGGGAATGCATGCCGTTGTCGTCGGGCGGAGCAATATCGTGGGTCGGCCCATGAGCATCCTGCTCAGCGGCAATACCAACCCGGGCAACTGTACCGTCACCCTCTGCCATTCCCGGACCCGGAATATCGCCGAGCTTTGTCTCCAGGCGGATATCATTGTGGCAGCCCTGGGACGGCCGGAATTCATCACCGCCCCGATGATCAAAAAAGGCGCGATCGTCATCGACGTGGGGATCACCCGGGTATCCGATCCGACCAAAAAAAGCGGTTTTGCCCTGAAAGGGGATGTCAGGTTTGACGAAGTGGCTTCGCTTTGCAGCTATATCACCCCGGTCCCCGGCGGAGTCGGTCCAATGACCATCGCCGCCCTGATGAAAAATACGTTTACCGCCTGCGAGGAGAGAAATGGAAATGAATAATATAGAAGCGGGGCTACCCGTCATGGAATCCTTTTATACTCTTCAGGGGGAGGGGTTTCACCAGGGAAGAGCGGCGTTTTTCATCCGGCTGGGCGGATGTGACGTGGGCTGCGTGTGGTGTGACGTAAAGGAAAGCTGGGATGCGGATAAGCACCCCCGGCTTTCGGTGGAAGAACTGGTCGCTTCCGCCGGCGAGCATCCGGGGCGGCTGGTTGTGATCACCGGCGGCGAACCCCTGATGCATGACTGTACCGGGCTCACCAGGGAGCTGCACCGGGCCGGTTTTGCCACCCATGTCGAGACCTCGGGCGCCTGGCCGCTTAGCGGGGAATGGGACTGGATATGTCTTTCCCCCAAAAAATTCAAGGCCCCCCTGCCCGGCATCGTGTCCCTGGCCAATGAACTGAAGGTTGTCATATATAATAGATCGGACTTCGAATGGGCCGAGCAATGGGCAGCCCGGACATCCCCGGCCTGCAGGCTCTTTCTTCAGCCCGAATGGAGTAAATCGGCGACGGTCACCCCCCTGATCATCGACTATATCAAGGCCCATCCCCGGTGGGAATTCTCCCTGCAATTACACAAGTATATCCATGTGCCATAAGGGAATACGTACTGGAGTAACCGCATAAATTGTCGTAACTTTCGTTTCAGATAGTCTAGTAATTCCCATATATGAAAAACCGAAGCCTACTTGTTGTCATAGC
The DNA here is from genome assembly GCF_036500295.1 of Puia sp. Lineage (NCBI taxonomy): Bacteria > Pseudomonadati > Bacteroidota > Chitinophagia > Chitinophagales > Chitinophagaceae > Puia > Puia sp. The sequence goes on from NZ_DASYCH010000002.1 coordinate 65,691, forward strand.
CCTGCTGGCCGGCGTTCTGGCAAAGGCCCAGTATAACCCGGATAAGGTGAATAAAAAAGCCGCCCAGTTGTATACCAAGGCGCTCGAACTCGCTCAGGGTGATGATTTTAAGGGTGGCATCGCGGCGCTGCAGAAAGCAGTGGGCATCGACCGGAATTTCGAGGAGGCTTATCTTTCGATGGCCGGGATGTATGGCGAGTTGAAGGACTATCAAGACGCCATCGACAATTATGAGAAGGCAAAAGCGATCGACTCCAACTATTTCAAAGACTACAACCTTCCCTATTCGATCAACCTGGCCGGGAGCGGCGAATTTCAGAAGGCGCTGGACGCCGTAAACGTCTTTCTTACCGTCACCGATCTCAATGAAACGAGCAAAAAGGCAGGGGAATACCGGCTGAGATGTTATCGTTTTGCGCTTGACTATGCGGCAAATCATGCTGCGGGCGGCTATAAATTCGAACCGCATAATCTCGGTGACAGTATCAATTCCAGGGTATCAGAATATTATCCCACCGTCACCATCGACGGCAGTAAGCTGATCTATACCCGCCGGGTCAATAATTTCAATGAGGATTTTTACGAGTCCGACAAGCAGAACGGGTCCTGGGGCAAGAGCGGGAGTCTGCCCGGCAATATCAATACCAATCAGAATGAAGGCGCCCAAAACGTGTCACAGGATGGGCAATGGCTCATCTTTACCGGCTGCAATTTCCCCGACGGACACGGCAGCTGTGATCTTTATATTTCCTACCTGACTGCCGACGGCTGGAGCACGCCTGAAAATCTCGGCGACAGCATCAACTCCGAGTATTGGGAATCCGCGCCTTCGCTCTCCCCCGACAAGCGGGATCTGTATTTTTCCAGTCGCCAGCCCGATGGATATGGCGGAAGCGATCTCTATGTAAGTCACCGGCTGCTGAATGGCCGCTGGAGCATGCCCGAAAACCTGGGCCCCACGATCAATACCGTCGGCGACGAGGGAACGCCTTTTATCCATGCCGATAACCAAAGTCTGTATTTTACATCCAATGGGCATCCCGGCTATGGCGGCGACGACCTTTTCGTCTCGCGGAAAGGACCCGAGGGCGTTTGGAGCAAACCCGAAAACCTCGGCTATCCGATCAATACGATCGAGAACGAAGGCAGTCTGATCATTACCGCAGATGGCAAGACGGCTTATTACGCAAGCGACCGCGCCGACAGCCGTGGCGGACTGGATCTTTATTCCTTCGAGATGCGGGAAGACATCCGGCCCGCGCCAACCACCTGGGTAAAGGGCCGGGTCTTCGACCGGAAAACCGGCAAAGGATTGCCTTCCAGTGTCATCCTGACCGATCTCGCCAGCCGGGATGTGGTGAGTAAATTACAAACCGATGAGACGGGAAACTATCTGATCACTCTTCCAAAGGGAAAGGACTATGCCTTCAACGTCAACCGGCGGGGCTACCTTTTCTACTCCGATAATTTTGCGCTTGGCAAGGAGCAGCAGACCGACAGCGCCTATCATATCGATATTCCCCTGCAGCCGCTTGAAGCAAACGCGGCCATCGTCCTGAAGAATATCTTTTTCGAATCCAATAAATACGAGCTGAAATCCGAGTCAGAGGCCGAGCTCAATGAAGTGGTGCAACTCCTGAAAGAAAATCCCACGCTCCGCATCCAGATCAATGGCCATACCGACAATTCAGGTAAGGCCACGGACAATCAGGGCCTTTCGGAGAACAGGGCCAAGGCAGTGACCAACTATCTCACTACCAAAGGTATCGCGGCAACGCGCTTGTCCTATAAAGGATTTGGGGATACCCAGCCTATCGCCGACAATGCAACGCCGGATGGCCGGGCAAAGAACCGGCGGACTGAATTGAGCGTCATCAGCCGATGAAAATATCCACAGACGCGGAAGAGGCCGAAAGCCCCGGACGATTTTTGTAAATTCGTTGAATGGAGGCGATTTTGGAAGAAGAGGCGTTGTATCGCATCGCGCTGACGCGGATACCGGGTATCGGTCCCGTACAAACGAAGAAACTCATTGCGCAATTTGGGAATGCCGTTTCTGTTTTTCGGGCGGACCCGCAAATGCTCCGGTCGACCGGCCTGAAGGAAGACCGTGTCGCCGCGATCGCGGGGTTTTGCGGAAGACCCGCACTGGAAGCAGAGGTTCGGCTGCTCGGGAAAAAGGGCGTGCGGCTCCTTTTCTTCACCGACCCCGCCTATCCTTCGCGCCTGAACAATATTCCCGACTCCCCTTCCCTTCTTTTCTACCGCGGCAATGCCGATCTCAATGCCGACAGGATCGTGGCCGTCATAGGCACCCGTCGGGCGAGCGACTACGGACGTCAGATAACGGCTCAGCTGATCAGACAAATAGCTCAACCGGGTTTGCTTATTATCAGCGGGTTGGCGCTGGGCATCGATACCGCGGCGCATGAGGCGGCATTGAACCACCATCTGCCCACGGTTGGTATCCTTGGTCATGGGTTTGGTCATCTATACCCGCCCGAGAACCGGCAGCTGGCAAAGTCGATGATCTGCGATGGCGGCTTGCTTACCTCGTTTGGCTATGGCGTTAAACCCGAAGGTTATCGTTTTCCCGATCGCAATGAGATCGTCGCGGGCCTTTGTGATGCGCTGGTAGTGGTAGAGACCGCGCGTAGAGGCGGCAGTCTGCTCACTGTGGAGACAGCAAGGAAATATGGCCGAAAGATCTTTGCCGTTCCGGGCAGGGTAACGGATCCCCGCAGTTCGGGTTGTAACTGGCTTATCCGGCAGGAAATTGCAACCCTGCTGACCTCGGGCGACCAGTTGCAGGCGATGGCGGGATGGAAATGGCCGGAAGGCGGCAGGGGTGTGCAAACCAGGCTGCGGCTGGCTTCACCCGGAGGAGAGGGAACGAACCCGCAAGGCGGCAGGCCAGATCCGGAAGATGCCGGGCCAGATCCGGAAGACAGTCTGCTGCAATTGCTGAAACAAAGGGACTGCGTTTATATCGATGAGATCGCTGCCCAAACCGGGCTTGCGCCTTCGTCTCTCGCCCTGTTGCTGCTCAAGCTTGAACTGCAGGGTTTGATCAGCGTTTTACCGGGGAAAAGATATAAATTCAAAACGCCCGCAATCCGCGCCTGACGCAGGTTTTGCCGGTATACCGACAAAAATTTGGAGCGTACCGGTCCGCTGACCTATCTTTGCACATGGCAAGAATAAATTCTCCCGCTGGAAGATCAGCATCCCCCTCAAAATTTTTTGGAGACGGACTCACGTTTGACGATGTTCTTTTATTGCCCGCATTTTCGCAGGTTTTGCCCCGGGAAGTAGATATCCGGACCCAGCTTACCAAGGCGATCACCCTCAATACTCCCATGCTTTCGGCCGCGATGGATACCGTCACGGAAGCAAACCTGGCAATCGCGCTGGCCAGGGAAGGCGGCATCGGCATACTGCACAAGAACATGAGTATCGAGAAACAGGTGGAGCAGGTGCGTAAAGTGAAGAGAAGCGAGAGCGGGCTGATCATCGATCCTGTCACCCTGCATGAAAATGCCACCATCGGCGATGCGCTCCGGTTGATGAAAGAGAATAAGATCGGGGGCATTCCCATTACCGACAATAATAAAGTACTGGTGGGTATCCTTACCAACCGCGATCTGCGCTTTGAGGACAGCAAGCGGAAATTGGTCAGTGAGGTCATGACCCCAAAAGAAAAGCTGGTAACGGCGCCCGAGGGAACCGATCTGAAAAAAGCGGAGAAGATCCTGCAGAAATACAAGATCGAAAAATTGCCCGTCGTCAACAAACAGGGCAAGCTGATCGGACTGATCACCTATCGGGACATCCTGCAGGTGTCGAGCTATCCCAATGGCGTCAAAGATTCCTACGGCCGTCTGCTCGTCGGCGCCGCGCTCGGCATTACCAAGGACCTGCTGGAAAGGGCCGGTGCACTCCAGCAGATCGGGGTGGATGTCGTTACGCTGGACAGTGCGCACGGTCATCATATCGGCGTGATCAACGCCTTAAAATCGTTGAAGAAATCCTTTAAGAACCTGCAGGTCATCGCGGGAAATATCGGTACGGCGGCGGGAGCAAAGGCGCTTGCCGATGCGGGTGCCGATGCGGTCAAGGTCGGGATCGGTCCCGGCTCCATTTGTACGACCCGGATCGTGGCCGGCGCGGGTGTTCCGCAGATCACGGCCGTCATGGAAGCGGCATCGGCCCTCAACCCGAGAGGCATCCCCGTGATCGCCGATGGCGGTATCCGTTATACCGGTGACATGGTGAAGGCGCTGGCCGCCGGCGCCAATGTCGTAATGATGGGCAGCGTGTTTGCGGGTGTAGAGGAAAGCCCCGGTGAAACGATTATCTACGAAGGCCGGAAATTCAAACAATACCGGGGTATGGGTTCTATCGGCGCGATGTCCCAGGGCAGCAGCGACCGGTACTTCCAGGATGTGGAGGACGATATCAAGAAACTGGTGCCGGAAGGCATCGAAGGTCGCGTAGCCTTCAAGGGCAGTCTCTCGGAAGTCGTTCAGCAATATGTCGGGGGACTAAGAGCCGGGATGGGTTATTGCGGGGCGAAGGACATCAAGACCCTGCAGCAGCAATCCCAGTTTATCCGGATCACCAACGCAGGGATGAAAGAGAGCCATGCGCATGATGTAGAGATCACGAAGGAAGCACCGAATTATAGTCGACGGTAACCCACTGCCGCCCGGGGGCTGCAGTATAAAACTGTTCTCGCTTGAAAAAGTTCCACCCCCTCCTGTTGTCAGTCCTTTCCGGTATCCTGCTTTTTGCCGCATGGCCGGTGTCCCCGTTCACCTTTCTGGTCTTTGTCGCCTTTATCCCGCTTTTATGGCTGGAGCGGCAGGGAAGCCGGCGTTATTTTGGCTGGGTCTATCTCGCGATGCTCACCTGGAATCTTGCGGCCACCTGGTGGGTCTGGAATGCTTCAGAGCCCGGCTCCATAGCGGCCTTTTTGGCAAACAGCCTGCTGATGTGCCTTCCCTGGCTTGGTTTTCGCGCCGTCAGACGGAGGATGGGCGATACGATCGGCTATTCTTCACTGGTCGTTTTCTGGCTTAGCTTTGAATATCTCCATCTGCAAAACTGGGGGCTCAGCTGGCCCTGGCTCACGCTGGGTAATGTATTCGCGACCCGGACGGCCTGGATCCAATGGTATGAATACACCGGCACCAGCGGCGGCGGACTCTGGGTGCTGGTGGTCAACGTTCTGCTTTTTTTGCTGGCCTGGGATTGGGTGCAGAAAAAAAAACTGGTCCGGCAGCGGATCTTCTGGGTAGCCGGATTGTTGGCTGTTCCAATATTGGTCTCGCTGATATTGACTCCCCACGAGCCCGACCACAAGGCGCCGGCCGGCAACATCGTCATCATCCAGCCGAATATCGATCCTTACGAAAAGCTCTCCACCGGCAGCTTTGACGCTCAATTGCAAAAGCTGCTTCGCCTGAGCGAGTCCGCAGTCGATAGCAACACCACGCTGCTGGTCTGGCCGGAAACGGCCCTGTATAATGACAATGGGTTCCTGGAGGACAGACTGAAACAAAGCTACTTTCTCAACCCGCTCTGGGATTTTCTACGCCGTCATCCCCGGATCGATCTGCTGACCGGCATCGAAAGCGTGCGCCTTTTCAAAGAGAAACATTCGCCAACAGCCTTTCTCCTTTCTGATACCAACGAATACCTCGAAAGCTACAATGCAGCCGTGCTGATGGATAGTTCGGGACCGCTCGATTTCTATCATAAATCGCGGCTGGTGCCCGGCGCGGAAAGCTTGCCGCCTTTTCTGCATGTCCTGGACGCCTGGTTTGAAAAATTTGGCGGAACGACGTCAGGCTATACAGGACAGGACGAAAGGACGGTGTTCGAAACCCCCAATCATCTCTACCGGATCGCACCGATAGTGTGTTTTGAGAGTATTTACGGCGAGTTCATCTCGAAGTATGTTCATAACGGCGCTAATATCCTTGCCATCATCACCAACGACGGGTGGTGGCGGGACACCCCGGGATACAAACAGCATGAAAGCTATGCCCGGATGCGGGCGATAGAAACGCGGCGATGGGTGATCCGGAGCGCAAACACCGGAGTATCCTGTATCATCGATCCCGTGGGTAAGATCATCGAATCGCGTCCCTGGAATGAGGCCGCCTTTATCAAAACATCCGTCCCGACAGAGAATACCCAGACCTTTTATGTCCGGTATGGAGACTGCCTCTCCAAACTCATGCTGGCCCTGGCGCTGATCTTCGTTATCTGGAATATCGTAACGTTTATCAAAACAAGAATGAGTCGTGGATAAGACCCTTATACAGGATGGACGAACACTTTTTTACCGGGAAGAAGGGAGTGGGTTACCGGTGTTGCTGTTGCATGGCTTCGCCGAAGACGGCGAGGTTTGGAATGAGATCGTTCCGCGCCTCAGCGGCCATTGCCGGCTGCTGATCCCCGATATCCCCGGCAGCGGGAAGTCCATGCTGTTACCCGGCGAGCCATCCATCGACGCTTTGGCAGACGCGATAAAGATCTTCATCGACCAACTGGGAATCGAGACGGCCGTGCTGATCGGTCACAGCATGGGCGGCTATATCGCACTTGCCTTTGCCGAAAAATATCCCGGCCGGTTGAAGGCCTTTGGCTTTTTTCATTCCACGGCCTATGCCGACAGTGAAGAAAAAAGAGCCACCCGCCGCAAGAGCATCGAATTCATCCGGCAGCACGGCGCAGTCCCATTCATCCGGCAGTCCACACCCAATCTCTTTGCCCTGGAAACAAGGGAAAGCCGGGCTTCCCTGGTGGAAGAGACCATCCTCCGGTATTCCCGATTCGCACCGGAGTCACTGATCTATTATTACGAGGCCATGATCCGGCGGCCCGACCGGGTTTCGGTGCTCCGGCAATTCCCCGGGCCGATACTCTTTCTCATGGGGGCGAAGGATACGGTGATCCCCTACGAGAAGTCAATACAGCAATGTCACCAGCCTACCCTCTCGATCATCCATACGCTGGACCATGCAGGACACATGGGGATGCTTGAAGAGCCGGAACGCAGCAGCGCCCTTTTGCAATCATTTCTAAACTTTGTACAATACTCATGAACAGAACCATTTTTATCACCGGCGCCACCTCCGGCTTTGGAGAGGCCTGCGCCCGGAAATTCGCCGCCGGCGGCGATCACCTTATCCTTACCGGAAGACGGAAGGACCGGCTGATGACGCTCAAACAAGAGTTGGAGGCCCGCACAGGCGTACAGGTGCTGCCGCTTATATTCGACGTACAGGACCGCGATGCGGTCTTCTCCGCGGTAGCAGAATTGCCGGAAGCCTGGCGGAAGATCAATATCCTTGTCAACAATGCCGGACTTGCACTGGGCAGGGATTTCTTCGAGGATGCCAATCTCGACGACTGGGAGACCATGATCGACACCAACGTAAAGGGGCTGCTGTATGTCTCAAAGGCCGTTCTTCCCCTGATGATCCCGGTCGGCAACGGACATATCATCAATCTCGGGAGCGTGGCAGGCAAGGAAGTATATGAAAAGGGCAATGCGTACTGCGGCAGCAAATTCGCCGTCGACGCTATCTCCAAATCCATGCGCATCGATCTTTTGCGGCATGGGATAAAGGTCACGGCCATCCAACCCGGTGCAGCGGAGACCGAATTCTCCAATGTCCGGTTCAAAGGCGATGACAGCCAGGCAAAAAAGATCTATGAGGGCTATACCCCGCTTACGGCGGAGGATGTGGCAGACGCTATCTATTACTGCGCCAACCTGCCGGCGCACGTCTGCATAAACGATCTGGTCATGACCTGTACGGCACAGGCCGATGCCATCTATTTCTACAAAAAAGACTAAGATCCCGTTAGGGGGCAAGCGCTATGCGGATATGGATGCCCCCCCGGGTGGTAACGATCGGTGGAGTGGTAGAGATCTTCGGCGTAGTACGGGTTTGGTCAAAATAGAAGTTCAGGTTGATGCGATTGTTCAAAACATAGTCGATCGTTGGACCGATATGAACCACCCGCTGACCGCCCGTGGGAAGTGAGGAATTCTGATCCAGATAGCTGCTGGACATGGCGTCGTCCCTGACGCTGACGGTTAGCTTCAATGTAAGATCATTCGAACCTTTCTGCGCATTGATACTGCCCGGAGCCCCGTTTGGCGGGGTCTTGCCGTTGCCCGGGATCTTCCAGCCAAAAGGCAGTCCGACATTCCGCTTTTTATACCCCAACGTAAGACTCAGCTCGGAGGAATGCGTCTCGCTCAGCTGGAAATCGATCAGGCTGAGACTCAGCTGCCGCGAGCGGCTGTAGCTGGCCTGGGCGGTCATCATATTCACGAATGCCATATCCACTCCCAGCAAGGGCGAGAACTGCTCGGAGATAGAAATATTAGGAACCGCATAATAGGGAATGAAATTCCCGGTCAGGGTATCGATAAAGCCCGGTTGTCCATACCTGGATGGGTCGCTATAGTTGAGCTGGGAGTTGAAGCTGTTCATGCTCAGGTTACCCGTATAGGCATTGGTAAGATTAAAGCTGGTAAAGATCTTGTTGAACCAGGGCAGCCGGCTGAGGCCGTTGTAGGTAATATGCCAGTTGGGTTTCGGCAGATAGCCGGAGAAAGGATTGCTGGTGACGTTGCCGCCCTTCTCGTCGAGAAGCGCCACCTTGTCGGGGCTTTTCCCGGTATAGGCGGCGATAAAGGCGGGGATCAGCACATCCTGGGCATAACGGCCATATCCTACGGCATAGCCGTCACTGCCCGTCAACCCACCCGTATAGGGATTGATCGATCCCAATCTGGCGGAGATGATCTGCCGGTAGGTTTCGAATCGTTCGAACGTGCGGGAGATCTGATCCGGCCGGTATTTCTCAAAAAGGGTCTTATAGGAGATAAAGCTGATGCTGAAGGTGCCCGCGATATAGGGATTCAGCCGGGCAAACCCATTGCCGCCGATGGTGTCTTTGAACAGTTCGGAGTAGTTCTGGCCGAAGGTCTTGTCGACGTTGAGCGATATACGCAGGTCACGTATTGGTTCCAGTACGGCCGAAGCGGAGATCTTTTGCGCATAGCTGATCAGGTTCTGGCTGTTCAACGCGGAATCCCGGGAGATCAGGTTCTTGCTCCCCAGTTTGTTGATGAAGTTGGTGTCGGCCCGTTTGCCAAAGACATAGCCCCAACCCGGCTGCATGGATCGGAAGTCCATCCCCAAAGCACGGCTGCTGTCGAGAAAGCCATAGATGGTTGATGAACTGTTATCCGAATAGTTGAAGGTGATATGCTTCAATGACGTGATCAATTTTGCCAGCGCCTTGGGAATGCCGGTGAGGCCGGCCGCCTGTGGCGCCGAACCGGCTCGTCGGGAGGTGTCGGGCACCTGTCTCCCGCCGACAGTGGTCGTTCTTGGCGGCGGTTGATCGAGGCCACGCAACAGTTTCCATTTGCTGTACAGGCGGGTGAAATCCAGATCGGCCAGGACGGTGCGTTGCTGCGTATTGGAAATGCTGTTACCGAGGGCCTGGGCGTAGAGAAACTGAGAAGCCCCGGTCCAGATATAGGATGCCGAATAGCCCGCCTTTACGGTCGTCCAGTCCAGCGCCGGGATCTTGCTGGTCGGCAGCGTATAGGAAATGTTCGTATTCTGGGTATACAGCACGGTACGGCCACCCCGCCAAAACCGCTGCCACATCTGTCGGCGCTGCTGTTTATTCAATCTTCCACTGTCCTCGTCGATCCACGACTTATTGGTGGCGGTAAAATCCAGGGACAGGGATTTCGTGAAATCCCATCTAAGCGTATACAGCCGGTCGAAGGTGAAGAATTTGTTGAAGGTCTCCGGAAGGACATCCGGCCCGCCGATATTCCTCGATCGATAGGCGCCGAATTGCCGGTAAATATTCGCCTGGAAACCCAGGACGTTCGGCATCAGGTTGAAATTAAAATCCCGGACAAGTCCCAGCCAGGGTGACCGGGATTTGATCAGCTTCTTAAACGGCTCGATATACCTTGCCGTATGGGTGTAGTTGTAGGCGAGAATGGCCTTGTGGGTGATCAGTTCGTCTTCCGTGGCCAGGGGACTATGGTGTTCGCTCCGGCTGTAGGAATAGCTGACATTCACATTCTCGATGCTCCAGACCTTTAGTTTCTTATTCGTGGTATTGTTCTTATGAACGTTTGTAAAGTTGACGGTCTGAATGGTCGTCTGATCCACCGCCTGTTTGCGAATGGAATCCTTCTCCTTCGCAGGCGCCGCGCTGAGTTTGTCCTTCAGTTTTATATCCAGATCGAATGGGTCGTATTCGGGTGTGCTCGTGGTTTGGGTTATCCCGGCATATATCGGGATCGACACCGCGGCTTTTTTGGGCAATAGCTTGCCGGCATCGATATTGATGGCGGCATCGACCTCGGCATCGTTCTCCAACGATCGCTGGTTGGTACTCTGGTCGATGGTACCCCAACCGACAGATTTGTTGCTGCCCGAAACGGTCAGCGTACCAAGATCGGCCAGTTTCATGTCCACCTTGCCGACCGCGGCCCAGCCCCCCTTCTCGCTGATATCCGTGAGCCGAAGCTCATTAAACCATACTTCCGTACATACCGTCGGCCGGTTGACGTTCTGAACCCCCAGGAAGAAGGCCTGGATAGCGCCCAGGTTTGGGTTACCGAGGATCGCATACGACCGGCCGTCCCCATCTGTCTCCTTATAATAAGCATTGGAGGTGCCGCCGTTGTTTCTGTCCACCTTCAACTTGACTAACCGGCTCAATGCCAGATCGAGGTTATTCTGAGCAGGCCAGACCGACTCCGCGGAGGAATCGCCCCATTGGCTTACCACGATGGGCACACGGATCTCATAGTAGTTGCTGACAAAGTCGCTGCCAAGACGAACGATATAAGACATATCACGGTCGTTCACCGTCCCCTGAGTTACCGCTTCCGCATGAACGAACATATCCATCGTCCCATAGCGCCGTAAGTCGAGGTTGGTCGTTTTGTAAACCCCGCGGACATCTCCCTGCAAAAGGCTGCAGATCTGCAGGCTCATCGCCTGTTCGTTGAGCAGCAGGTTGACATTGTTGTTGCTCAGTTCCTGCTGACGGACGACCCCGGGAGGTGAGACGTAGTTGATCGGCTGGCGGGAGCTGTTTTGCTCGATGTTCACCGCCGTTACGTTAAAGCTCGTGATGCTGCTGTTGGGCAACAGGGTCATATTCCCTGTCGTGTCGATGGTATAGGCAAAGCTTCTCCAGGAGTTTCGCACCAGTTGCAGCTGGGCGAAACGGAGGACCACCGAGTCCGACCAGTTGGTCAGATACATCCGGATGAACTGGATCGACCGGAAGTCCGGCATATTGCCTACGTTCTGGTAATACTCCGCCAGCGGGATGGTCATCTGGTACCAGGTCTGCTGGACGCCTCCTGTTGGCCGGAAGCTCACGGAGTCCGTGACATAGTCATAGCCCATGGTCCGGCCGAGGCTGTCCCTGGTGAGGTTGACCTTATATTCGAAATACTGTTCCAGGGTGTTCATGGTATTATCCTTGTTCAGGTCTTCCTGATCGGGATAAAGCGTATAGGCCGAGATCGTCGTCGCGCCGGTATTGGCAACGGGGGAGTTACCCTGGGGGTTGTTGACATTCTTATACCGGCCAAGGATACCCGTTTGCGATTGGTCGTAGCTTGCATCCCGGTAATTGATGAAGTTGTCGCTGGACGGGTCATTGGAGGCATTCGTAAAGGCAGTGCTGCCGGTGCCGATCGTCGCGCCGAGGGCCGTCAGATAACGCCCGAACTTGGTCCGTTCTTCCACATCACCGATACCGTCAAAACCTACGTCCTGGTACTGGCGATCGGCTGCATCGTTGCTGAATGCCGTGGTCACCTGGATCGGATTGGCAGGCACGGTGCCCCAGACGGAGGTGTTATCCGGTTCGGAGGCGATATTCGGAGTGGGAAGGCCGTTCTCAAATTCTTTTTTTCCATCTTTCAGGATGTCTTCCGAGACACTTCCCAAATCGATATACAACTGACCGCCGGTGCTGTTGCCGCCGTTCGGCCCTTGCGCGAAAGGGCTCAATACCCAGAACTGGAGGACTTCGATATTCGCCGTTTCGAAATCGGTCTGGTCAAGGGCGCGCATGATACCGCCCCAGCGCTTTGTCGGATTGTTCAGTTTTCCGTTTTGCGCGATGCTTCCGGGCCGCGCGTCGAAGTTATACGGACCGCGATCGCCGGGATAATAGGCCATATCAAAAGTGACCAGCTGGGCCTGCCCGGTCTGCACGGTCTGTTCCGGGAACAACTGCTGCACCTGTATCGGCCCGATGCGCGGATCGAGCAGGGAATTTTCATATTTGTCCGGGTTGTTCGCATTGCTTTGATCCTGGAGGGTAGGTTCGATATTGTACCAGGCAAGTTTTGCCCGGTTGAATCCATAGTCCAGCGAATCGTTGAGATTGCCCTCGGGAAAGAGCGGCGGGTTTGTGGGCACCGAACTGGGGGGTACGGAAGGCGTGGACGCGAGTGCCCAGCTGGTGAGCGGGAACCGCAGGTCGATTGCGCTTGTGCTGCCTTCGAAGTCGTCGACGTATACGGCGCCGCTATTGCCTTTGCCGATCTGCGGCGGATGGCCGGGCCGCAGGATCGCGGCTTCTCCATAGGCATTGATCGTACTCATCTCCTTTGTCGAATAGAAGGGCAGCTTGTCCAGCAGCCGGGTCAGCTGGGGTAGCTGCCCCCGGTAGTTGACATCGGTGCCGATCATCGTATTGCGGATCGGGTCTTCGCCATAGTTGGTTTTACTGAAGAAGGGCCGTTCGTTCAGCCGTTCGAATGTGGCGCCCAGATTGAGGGACTCGGTGGCCGTATTCTTTGCGAGATAGTCCAGGCGTACCCCCATAAAGCTGCGTTGCTGCAATCCGAAATTGGCATTGTTCTCAAAGGATACATTGACAGGAACGCCTGAATTGACGATGGCCTGGTTGATGATCTGCACCTGGCCTAAATTGTAATCGACGACATAGTCGACATTTTCTCTCAGGGTCTGACCGCCGGCGGTGACCACGACGGAACCCGGAGGAACGTTGTAGGCATTGAGAGAAAGGCTGGAGGTGGACTGTCCTTTGGCGGAGCCATTCAGCACATATCGGTCGACGTTAGCAAATGTCTGCGCTACGGCCTTGATGGTATCATACAGTTGATAGAATACATACTTGTTCTTCAGCGCCTGCGGCGCGCCGAAAAAGGCCAGCGTATCGAGGTCCCGGCCAAAGGGCTCCAGGACGGGAAAGATGATCCGGCCCTGGTTGGAAATGACGGTCAGCCCTTCGATATAATCGAAGATCCCGTCCGAGCCTGGGTCGTTATGCGCATTCAACCGGTCGAGACCAAGGATGGAAAGCAGCGGGAAATTCGCCTTGGGTCCCTCGGGCAGGTAGCGCTTGGTACCTTTGCTCGGCTCGTCATAGTTGACATTGAACTGAAATCCCTGTTGCTGGATATTGGCCAGGAAACTGCCGGTAGCCGTCTTCAGGGAGTAAACGTTCTTCATCATCAGCCGCCAGATAGGCAGGTTGGTACGTTGGGAAGTGGCTTTCAACAATTTAAGATACAGCACCTTGGAGGCGCCGCCGCCGCCGGTGGCGGTGGTGTCGGGCGGGACATCGTTGGAAAACTCTCCTACCTGGTAGATATGACCGTTATAGCTGTACTGATAGGCTACACCCAGGACGTCGTTGGCCTGCAGGGTCTGGTTGATCGAAATAAAGCCCACCTGTGGGTTGAAATAAAAGTCCGAGGAATTCAGTTTCCGGGCGTAAACGATCTCAAAGTCCTGCACCTGGGTCAAACCCAGGGAATTAAGCTTGGTTGCGGCAGTCGAGGGGCTCCGGCTGGCGGGGTCGTTGATGATGCTCCGGTATTCGGAGTTGGCATCGTTGTCAGGGAGTCCGGTGGTATTGCTACCGCGGCCGATCCGGTTGTTGTAAGGCGAGGATTCCCCAAGGTCCATCAGGCCCACGATCTGGCGGGAACCGGTGTCGACCCCATTGCGATTGGTTACCCAGACCTCGATGCGCAGGATGTTCACCTGGGAACTGACGACGGGGATGGTAGCCATCGCCCGGTTGAAATTGTTCCGGAAGTACTGCGCCAACAGGAAGTGCCGGTTTTCGTCGTAGTCGTCCGCCTTGAACTGGAACGTGGACACCGCGGCGCCGCCCTGGGAGGAAACATTCTGTTTTTGCGAGCGCTGGTTGGCCAGAACCGCGGTGACGGAGAGTTTTCCGAACTGCAGTTTGGTCTTGATCCCAAAGAGGGACTGCGCGCCGGTCATCAACGTGCTGGGGGTGGTGAAAGACACATTCCCGGCCTCGATCTTCTTGATGATCTCATCCGGTCCGCCGGTGTAATCCAGCTTTAACTGGTTCTCAAAGTCGAAATTTGCTAAAGTATTATAGCTGATAGGAAGCTTTAGTTTGTCCCCGATATTACCCAGGACCTGGATATTGGCGCTTTCGTTAAAGTCAAAGCCGCCGGTTCGGCGGGCGCTTTCCGGCAGGGTCGGGTTCTGGATATTCTGGCCCAGATAGCCCGCGGTGACGTCCACGTTCCCCTGGGGTTTGATGTCTATCTTTCCGTTGCCGAAGATGCGATTGAAGAGATTGTCGCTGACGGACAGCTTGGGCCGCAGGAGGCGGCGGTTAAGGGCATCCAGGGCATCTGCGCGTTTGCGGAAATAGTCATCCTCGGCCGAATCGCCGGACATTTTCAGCATTTCTTCGGCTGTGAAATAAGTCGGCTTTCTATAGTATTGATTACCAATCTTTTCAATAATGTAATACTGCTGGGTCACCGGGTCATAGACGATGGAGTCGCGCAGGTTGGGCGGATTCTTGAGGTCGAATGGGTTCCTGTTCGGATAGGAGAACCGGTCGCCGCGGCGATCGTAGATGGGGAAGCGGAGGCTGTCACCGGGCCGTGCCGTGTCTTTGACGGCTGGTCGCGGCTGAAGGCTGTCGCGCGTGCGAAGTGTCGTATCGTTGCCTGTGGAAGCGGGAGCGTTGCCCGTAGAGGCGGGTGCATTGCCCGCGCGCCGGAGGGAATCCCGTTGTCTGCGGATCGAGTCGGCGGCTCTTCTCATCTGACTGAGATAGTAGTCGGCCAGGCCTACCGTATCAGTCCGGCGGCCTGTCGTATCCCGCCGGGTACCCGGTGCTGTTGTATCCCGACGTTGCTGGAATGGATGAGCCGAAACAGTCGTACAAAACACAACTGAGGCAGCCGTCAACACTACCGTTGCCAGGATCAGCAGAAACAAATGGCGGGTCAAACTTTCCTCAAGAATTAGTTAGGTAGATTTCCACCGATAGGCTTACAAAATTTTTAAAGCTTTCTTAATAACGTCCTCGATCTTTTCTGCTCCGGCCCCTTCACTCAAGACTTTTTTGATGGCATTTTCAGCGGCAGGTCTGGCTATTCCCAGCGTGATCAGTGCATTTAACGCGTCCTGTTCTAAGGTATTGCTTATCAGAGATGAAATATTTGTGTTTTCTTCCCTTGATTTGCCCAGTTTGTCGCGCAGTTCGAGGATGATCCTTTCGGCGGATTTTTTACCGATCCCTTTGATACTTTCCAGTTGTTTTGCGTTGCCCTGGAGGATGGCCCGGGTGATCTCCTCCGGCTTCATCGAGGACAGCATCATTCGCGCAGTGGAAGCGCCCACCCCGGATACGCTGAGAAGCTGGATAAAGAGGTCTTTCTCCGCCCTGTCGAAGAACCCGTAGAGGATATGCGCGTCTTCCCGGATATGCAAGTAAGTAAGTAAGATCCCGCTCTCCAGTTGCTCGATGCGGGAATAGGTATTCAGGCTGATCTGGAGCTCATACCCCACCCCGGCAACGTCCATGTGAACCAGCGCCGGGCTTTTAAAAGCGAAAGAACCACGTAAAAAAGCGATCATAGTCGCGAAAATAGGGTAAAATATGGGCCGGAAATGCGCTACCCGAAAAATAGCGCATTTCCGGCAAAACGCTAATGTCTGTCCTTCGGACCAATCGCCTCTGGCGACTTTTATGGCACTTGCCGGCGCAAGGGACTTAGGGGGGCGGATTTGAATATTTTTCCCCACCTTTGCAAAAAACTTTTCTTCACCTGATTGGAAATTTATAATGAGCAAGAAAATGACCGCCGCTATCACCGCGATAGGAGGATATGTACCCGAAGACCGTCTGACCAATGCCGACCTGGAAAAAATGGTTGATACCAATGATGAGTGGATCCGCAGCCGCACGGGGATAGAGGAAAGAAGGATCCTGAAGGGAGAAGGCAAGGCGACTTCCGACCTGTGCGTTCCGGTGTTGGAGGAGATCTGCCGCAAACGGGGCATCAGCCCCATGGAGATCGATTGTGTCATCGTAGCTACGGTTACTCCGGATATGCTGTTCCCTTCCACGGCCAACATCGTCTGTGACAAGGTAGGCGCGAAGAATGCCTGGGGATATGATATGAGTGCAGCCTGCTCGGGTTTTGTATTTGCCCTTACCAGCGGCGCCATGTATATCGAAAGCGGCCGTTTCAAAAAAGTGGTTGTCATCGGCGCTGATAAAATGAGCAGTATCGTCGACTACAGCGACCGGACCACCTGCATCATCTTTGGAGATGGCGCGGGCGGCGTTTTGCTGGAGCCGAATATGGAGGGATATGGTATACTGGACAGTATCCTGAGAACCGATGGTAGCGGCCGGAACCATCTTCACATGAAGGCCGGCGGTTCGCTGCGGCCGCCTTCTTTTGAGACCGTCGCCGCAAAGGAGCACTATATTTACCAGGAAGGGCAGGCCGTTTTCAAATTTGCCGTAAAAGGCATGGCCGATGTCAGTGCCGAGCTGATGGAACGCAATAAACTGACCGGAGATGATATCAGTTGGCTGGTACCCCACCAGGCCAACAAGCGGATCATCGATGCGACAGCACACCGCATGGGACTTTCGGAAGAGAAGGTGATGATCAACATTCAGCGGTATGGCAATACTACCGCTGCGACCATCCCGCTCTGTCTCTGGGACTGGGAAGACAAGCTCAGAAAAGGAGATAACCTCGTATTAGCCGCTTTTGGCGGTGGGTTTACCTGGGGCGCTACCTGGGTCAAATGGGGATACTAACCTATATGGAAAATATAACTATCCGCAGGGCAGTCCGTGAGGACTGCCCGCGCTTATTGGAACTGATCCGCGAACTGGCGGAATATGAGAAAGCCCCACAGGAAGTGACGGTTACACTTGACCATTTCATCGAAAGCGGCTTCGGGCTACAACCCGTATGGTGGGCTTTTGTCGTCACCGTCGAAGGACGGATCGAAGGTTTTGCCTTGTATTACATCCGCTATAGCACCTGGAAGGGTCAGCGGCTCTATCTGGAAGACCTTATCGTTACCCAGGAGATGCGGGGCCGGGGACTCGGCAAATTACTCTTCGACCGCCTTATCCAGGAGGTCCGGGAAAAGAATTTTAAGGGAATGGTGTGGCAGGTACTTGACTGGAATGAACCGGCCATCCGGTTTTACAAGAAATACTCGGCCCAATTCGATGCGGGATGGGTCAACTGTTCCGTCGACTAATGCACCCCATCCATCAGCACATCATGATTGATCTTGTGGATCAGCTTGTGTAGCACTTTACCAGGCCCCACCTCCGTAAAATGAGAAGCGCCGTCCGCAACCATGGCCCTGATGGACTGGGTCCATCTGACAGGGCCCGTCAATTGCTCAATAAGATTTTTCTTGATCTCGTCCTTCGAGACAACGGCTCTGGCAACCACATTCTGATAGACGGAGCAGGTCGGTGTATAAAACGTAGTATTTTCAATGGCATCCCTCAACTCTTCCTGGGCGGACGCCATGAAGGGAGAATGAAAGGCACCGCTTACCTTTAGTGGAACGATCTTCCTCGCACCGGCGGCCTTCGCCCGCTCACCGGCCAGTTGCAGTCCTTTGGGCGAGCCGCTGATGACCAGCTGCTCGGGACAATTATAGTTGGCCGGTACGACGATCTCGCCCGTCTCTTTTTGCACTTCGGCACAGATATTCTCCACCACTTCATCGGGCAATCCCAGCACAGCGGCCATCCCCGAAGGTTCGCGTTCGCAGGCGTGCTGCATCGACTCGGCACGGGCCGATACCAATTTGAGCCCATCTTCAAAACTTAATACGCCATTGGCGACAAGTGCGGAGAATTCGCCCTGGGAGTGGCCGGCAACCATTTCGGGTTTGCTGTTCTCGATACCCTTGAAGGCGATAACGGAGTGAAGGAAGATAGCCGGTTGGGTCACATAAGTCTGGAGCAATTGTTCCTCGGTGCCATTGAACATGATATCGGAGATCCGGAATTCCAGGATCTCGTTGGCTTGTTCGAATAACTTCTTGGCAAAAGCACTATTCTCATATAGGTTTCTTCCCATTCCAGGGAATTGTGATCCCTGTCCCGGGAAAACGTACGCATGCTTCATACTAATCCGAGTTTGGACGGCAAATATGCCACAAAGGACGGACTCAGCAAAGAAAATCTTTGCGTGAATAGTCGAAGACACCCGGCTTTAGTGCAGGTTGGAAGAGATGAGTTTGGTAAACTCGTTACGGGTCTCGTTCTTTTCGAACTCACCCCAGAAGGCCGATGTAGTGGTGACGGAATTTTGTTTTTGAACACCCCGCATCATCATGCAAAGATGAGATGCTTCGATGACCACGGCAACGCCAAGCGGATTGAGGGTTTCCTTGATGGCGTGCATGATCTGGGTCGTGAGCCGTTCCTGAACCTGCAGCCGGCGGGCATAGACATCTACCACCCTGGCCACCTTGCTGAGGCCCGTGATCCATCCATTGGGAATATAGGCGATATGCGCCTTCCCGAAAAAGGGAAGCATATGATGTTCGCAGAGGCTGTACAGTTCGATATCCTTTACCAGGATCATCTCACTCACCTCTTCATGAAACTTTGCCGAGTTCAGAATAGCATGCGCATCCAACCCGTACCCCTGTGTGAGGAACTGCATCGCTTTTGCAACGCGCTCGGGTGTCTTCTGAAGACCCTCCCTGTTGCTATCCTCACCTAACAGATCGATTGACTCGCGATAGCTTTTTGTCAGTGCCGCTGTTGTCTTCTCGTCGTACTGTTCGATTTTCGTATATGCCATATTGCTTTTACTTGAATATTTTCCATCGTGTCAGGCAGGGTATTCCACAAAGTTCCGCTCCGTTTCATAAAGCCGCACCTGCAGGTCCAGCCGCGGATCGATCCTTGCACGAAGCAGATCATAGATCACCATCGCGATGTGCTCGGCCGTGGGGTTCAGGTCGCGGAAATAGACCGTGTCGAGATTAAGGTTCTTGTGATCGAATTTTTCGATCACCTCTTCTGTCGTTAACCGGGACAACACTTTCATATCCATTACGTATCCGGTCTCGGGATCGGGCACACCCGTCACCTTGACGATCAACTCGTAATTATGCCCATGGTAATGCGGATTGCTGCATTTCCCAAAGACTTCGGCATTCTTCCGGTCATCCCATGCGGGGTTGAAGATCCGATGCGCCGCATTGAAATGCTCCTTGCGGAAGACCGCCACTCTTCTTTCGTTGCCGCTCATATTTTATTTTTTATGTCTGTTAGCCAAAATATTCCACATAGATCCTTGGCGTCTCATACAGTTTGATCCCATGCAACACGACGCCCGCCGGCAGATGCGGTAACAGCTGTTGCCAGATGGCAATGGCCAGGTTCTCGGTAGAACACATTTTATCCCGCATAAAATCGACATCCAGGTTCAGATTCTTATGATCCAGTTTTTCAATAATATGTTCCCGGATGGTCTCACTCAAAACTTTTGCATCGAATAAGAAGCCGGTATCGGGATCCGGCTCTCCCTTTATCGTCACATAAAGATCATAGTTATGTCCATGCCAATTCTCATTGGCACATTTGCCAAAGACGGTTTCGTTCTTTTCCTTGCTCCAGCCCGGATTATACAGTTTATGGGCCGCATTGAAATGTTCCAGGCGCGTCAGATACACCATTTCTTTCTTCCGTATTATTAGAGATAAAATTCCCGCAAAGGTAACAATTAAGATGCAGATATTTGTGGAATGGAAATCCTACTGGCCGCTGCTACAGGCTTTGAGATCCAACCAACCATCGACTATCTTCGAAACCGGACGCGAGACAACAGGTTCGTTTCCGTTACGCCGCTGATCACCGGGGTCGGTCCTCTCGCGACTTGTTATGCCCTCACCCGGGGGATCGACAGCGCCGGCCCGGGGCTTGTCATTCAAGCCGGTATCGCCGGTTGTTTAACCGGCAAAAAGCCCGGCGAAGTGCTGGCCGTCAGTGAAGAAGTATTGGCCGATGTCGGAGTATGGGAAGGACAACGCTTCCAATCATTGTTCGATATGAAGCTGGCCGATCCGAATGCCCCCCCCTTTTCCGGCGGCCGCCTGGTAAACCCTCATTCCGGGTTGCTTGCGCTGACCGGTCTTGAGCCTGTGAGGGGTATGACTGTCAATGAAATAACGACTGATCCCACCCGGATCGAATGGCATCAACAAAATACGTTTGCGGTTGTTGAAAGCATGGAAGGCGGCTCGCTGCATTACGTTTGTTTACAGGCCGGTGTTCCCTTCCTGCAGCTTCGGGCGGTGTCCAATGCCGTAGGGGTACGGGATAAGACAAAATGGAATATTCCCCTGGCCATTGCCCGGCTCAATGAAGAGTTGATCGTTTTATTGGAAAAATTGGAAAATGGACTTCCCATCAACGGGATCAAAACAATATAAGGTATGAAATTCTCTCTCGGATTCAGTCCCTGCCCGAACGACACGTTTATCTTCGATGCACTGATCAACAAAAAGATCGACACGGAAGGAATCGATTTCGATCTCCACCTGGAGGACGTCGAGACGCTGAACCAATGGGCGATGCAGGGAAGGCTGGATATCTCCAAGATAAGCTATGGGGTCTTACCGCTGGTATTACCACAATACGAATTGCTGGATGCCGGCGGTGCATTGGGGAAGGGTGTCGGTCCATTGCTCATCTCCCGCCGGCCGATCCCTCTAACGGCCATCAACGACTGCCGGATTGCGATCCCCGGACAACGCACGACCGCGCATCTCCTGTTCTCGCTTGCATTTCCCGAGGCCCGCAAAAAGGAGTTCATGGTCTTCTCCGGCGTGGAAGACGCGGTGTTGTCGGGCGCCGTCGACTGCGGGGTTATCATCCATGAAAACCGTTTCACCTATCAGCAACGGGGATTGGTCAAGCTGATCGATCTTGGAGAATTTTGGGAACGGGAGACAGGGGCGCCCATCCCGCTCGGCGGCATCGTCGTACGTAAAGGGCTCGACGCAGGCCTGGCTCAAAAAATAAACGACCTCATCCGAAAGAGCCTGGAATATGCCTTTAGCCACTACCCGCAGCTGCCGGAGTTTGTACGGTCGCACGCACAGGAAATGGATGAACAGGTGATGCGGCAACACATCGATCTCTATGTCAATGACTATTCGCTTACGTTGGGGGAGGATGGGAAAAAAGCCATCGGGATCCTGCTGCAAACCTACGAACGCCTGCATGCGGGAGCTATCTTTCTTTGACTGCTTTAGCGTAAACTTCGAGCGCTCTTTTTCTGGCCATTTCATGTTCGACGATCGGCCGGGGATATGAATGCTCCGCCCACTCCGGCACCCAATGATGGATATAACGGAGATCAGGATCGAATTTCCGGGCCTGGAGCGTGGGGTTAAAGACCCGGAAGTAGGGCGCGGCGTCGCAGCCGCTGCCGGCTGCCCATTGCCAGCCACCGTTGTTGGCAGCGAGGTCGAAATCCAACAGCTTTTCCGCAAACCAGGCTTCTCCCCACCGCCAGTCGATCAGCAGGTGTTTGGCAAGAAAGGAAGCGACCACCATCCTCACCCGATTGTGCATGAACCCGGTGGCATTCAGTTCGCGCATTCCGGCGTCGACCAGCGGATAACCCGTCTGGCCGGCACACCACTTTTCGAATTCGTTTTCATTATTCCGCAATTGGATATGATCATAGGCAGGCTTGAATGCCTTACCCTTTCCCACCTGTGGAAATTGCCAAAGGATCATCTGGTAAAATTCCCGCCAGATCAGTTCATTGAGAAAAGTATCACTTGCCTCACTCGCTTTTCGCGCAAGCGCCCGGATGCTGACGGTGCCAAAGCGGAGATGTACCCCAAGATGACTCGTCCCGTGAATTCCGGGATAATCACGTTGCTGCGCGTATTTCTTCAGCAGGTCGGTCCTTATCACTGCGGAAGGAAAGGGCTCGCCGGCTTTTTTAAATCCCATCGATGCGAGCGAGGGAATTGGCCCGCCGGGATGGGGAAGGAACCGGTTGCAGTACTTCTTTATGGGCCAGGAAGAGAGAGAAAGATCGTTCACCAGGGCTTTCCATTTTCTGCTGTAGGGCGTAAAGATCGTATAGGGGCTTCCATCATCCTTTTGCACTTCGTTCTTCTCAAAAATGACCTGGTCCTTGTAGCTATAAAAGGGAATGTCCCCTGCCGCCAGCAACTTCTTTATTTCCCCATCCCTTTCAGTGGCATAGGGTTCATAATCCGTATTGGTGTAAACCCCGGTGATGGTATACTCCGCCAGCAGCTGATGGAAGACCCCGTCGGGCCGGCCATATCGGACCTCAAGCGTCGAACCCCATTCATTCAACTGTTTGTGCAGGGTAATAAGGGTCTCATAAATGAATTCCACCCGCCGGTCGGTTTTATTTTCCAGCAGATCAAGGATGTTCCGGTCGAAGATGAAGAGGGGCAACACGGGATTTCCGCTGTTCAGGGCATGATAAAGCCCAGCATTGTCTTCCAGCCGGAGATCCCGGCGGAACCAAAAGATACAAACGGCCGGTCTCAAGCTAATTCTTTTATCAGTTGGTTATAGATCATCCGGGAAAATTCCCCGGTATACTGTGACGTACGAAATGATCCTACCCACCGGATGCCCCTGATGGCGTTGGTGAGAAAGACCTCATCGGCATCCAGCAAATCTTCTGCCGTGACAGGCTGTTCCCGGGCGTTAAATCCCGCAGCGGGAAGGGATGCGAGAAGGAAGCGACGCATGACCCCGGCCACCCCACCCTCGGACAGCGGAGGGGTACACAAATGCCTGTCCTTGATATAAAAGAGGTTGGCGATAGTGCTATCCGCGATTCGCTGGTGGCTGTTCAGCACCAGGCAATCGTTGAGCCGATGTTCTTTGGCATAGAGCGCGGCAAGGACATAAAGAAGGAAATTGCTGGATTTCAGATTAGCCAGACCATCACAGGATTTTATCCCATCGGGGTAAATGTCCACCACCAGGCCATTCTCGTTGAACGCAATGTCCGGGGGGCTCAGCGCCCAGGATTCAATAAGATAATGAGGAGTGAGTGTCGCCGGGTCGTAAAGTCCGCCATCGCCTCGGTATATGGAGAGCCTTACCCGGGCAAGGGCAAGATGGCTATTTCGTTTGCAAAGTTCCAGAATGCTGGTTTCCAGGCCTTCAGGAGTAAAAAATGCGGGGACCTTGAATTGGAGCCGGTCGATCCCGTGAAAGAGGCGGTCGAAATGAAAGTTTCGAAGCCGGATCCGGCCATCCTTTACCAGCAGGGTTTCAAAAAGGCAATCGCCATAGCGAAACCCCCGGTTGCCGGCCGTCAGAATGGGATTTCCGGCTGGAAGAAGGGTGCCATTATGATCGATCCAATCAGTGGAGGTGTTCACCTTTCCTGGGTCTTGCTTTACTGCTGTTGGATTATCCCGTTCTTTACGGCATACATAACCAGGCCGGCCATCGATTTTGCGCCTGTCTTGGTCTTTAGCTTATCCCGGATGGCCTCGACGGTGCGAGGGCTTATATCGACGATATCGGCTATTTCCTTCGTAGTTTTCTCCTCGCACATGAGTTTTAGGACCGTGAGCTCTTTTTCGGTGAGATTCACATCCTGCATCGCCCCTATCTCCGGTCTTTTGGTTCGCAGTCCGGTTAACAAGGCCTTGTTGGTCAGCTCATTAAAGAAAAACTCTTGTTCGTAGCAGGTCTTTATGGCCTGATAGATCGTCTCGGAATCGGAGTTTTTGGTGAGATAGGAGTTGGCCCCGATCTCCATCAATTTCGAGATCATCGAATGGTCATTGTGCATGGACAAAATAATGACCTTGACGTGGGGGTGATCTTTGCGAATTTCGGGGAGAGTCTGGATGCCATCCATTATAGGCATCTGAATATCAAGCAGGATCACATCCGGTTCAACGTGCTTAAGCAGGTTGAGAAGCTGCATTCCGTTGTCAGCTTCCGCCACCAGCTCTACATCTTTCTTTACGGCAAGAGCCGTCTTGACCCCTGCACGGAAAAGGGCATGATCATCGGCTATGGCAACTTTGATTGCCTGGTTAAACTCGGGTCTTTTCATACGATTTAGAATTTACAGGATGCCTGATATAACTGCAAATTGACACAAAAAATGCAATACTTACTATAGGTAAAATACGTAACAACTTGTTTTCGGAATATACGATCTCTACGAAGATAAGTGGTTTTTTCCCAATATAAAAGAGGAATTTATACGATATGGGTGTTCGTTCTTTTACGATACAGGCAGTAAAAGCTGAAAAGTTAAAATAGGGCGTTTCTGCGCTTGCCCACCAGTCCGGCTAAACCTATTTTTGTATCAGTTGATTGACGGGATTAGCAACCTCAGACCGTCCAATGTCCTAGAAACCGTCCAGAACCTTTTTCAATATTCTATGAAACCCGGCAAAATCCAATAGTCAATCAACTTTATTCTGAAACATTCGGTATCCTCTATAAAGCCAAGAATCCAATATCTGTTGAGAGTCCATGTCCAGGTTCCTATGAAATCCAAAGCCTGATGTTCGCCAATATCCATTTTGAATGTTATCAGCGCCGTTGCTGTATCAGGTAGTTTTGGTATCTTCTCTGGTTTGTAAAAGTTTTTTCAAGGCTATCCCGCCACCGGCCGGATAGCCTTTTTTTATGCAATGAGCTCATTCCGGTAATTATCGGGATTCTATTAGCGCTTAGTCAATGATCTTGTTCCGCATGGCGTACATGATCAGGCCTGCGATTGTTTTGGCGCCGATCTTTGTTTTCATATTCTGGCGGATGGTTTCGATCGTGCGGGTGCTGAGAAACACCTCCTTGGAGATCTCTTCAGTGGTCTTGTCCTCCGCCAGGAGCTTCAGAATACGGATCTCCTTTTCTGAAAATTTAATGGGACTTGGGTAGAATTGCCGTACCTGCCGTTTGGTCTGCAGTTTGGAAAGAACGGCTTTGTTTACCAGGTCGTTGAAATAGAAATCGTCATTCATGCAGGTAAGGATGGCCTGGTATATCTCATCCGGGTCCGTGGTCTTTGTCAGATAGGCATTGGCGCCCATTTCCATCATCTTGGAGATCATTTCCTGGTCATCGTACATGGTCAAAACGATGATCTTAACGTCCTCATATTCTTTCCGAAGCAATCCAATCGCATTGATCCCGTCCACTTCAGGCATCCGGATATCCATCAGCAATACATCCGGCCTCTTGATCTGCATTTTATGCACCAGGTCTTTTCCATCTTCGGCCTCCCATAAAATCCTGAGATATTCCTTGTTCTTTAGAGCCATTTTAATACCGTCACGGAAAATCTTATGATCATCAGCGATCGATACTTTGATTACTAATTCAGCAGTCATACCGGCAGGTTTGTAGAATTAATAGGTATAGGTCTTAATTTAGGTTAATGATGTGTCGATCGGGTGAATCTCCTTAGAATATTTACGATTTAAAAAGTAATTTCCGCATTTCACAAATCGGGCGTTTGTTCTCTTGCCGGGCAAAACCACGAGGGCTACATTTGTATTGGAAGTTGACTGAAAGGATTCTGCCTCAAACCATCCAAATGTCCCGTTTTACCGTCCAGTAAAAGATTTCAATGTCCTTTAAAACCAAACAGGTAAGGCCTGATTCAGTCAACTTCTTTCCCTTCCAAACGACACCTTCCCCCGATGTGGTATTGAATTTACCTTTAATTTCCGGTTGTGCCGAACCTAAAAACGAAAAATCAGGAATTAAATTACGCTACCCTTGATCCGGGTCCTCTTTTCGGGTTATCCACAATGCGCGCTGATCTGTGAATATCCTAATATATGGGGAATTTCCCGAGGGCGTTTTACGAAAATAAGGATAGTAAAAATACTATTTTTCATACGTGAAACTACTCAATTTTACCTTCGTAATCTTCCTAGTAAAATCCCGCCAAAGTCAATACAGACTTGAATTCCAGGCAATTTAAAGCATTTTAACAGAAATTTTGACCGTTGTCCAGATTTTTTTTTAGGGGTTATTTAGCCTTACAAACTAACATTTTACAAACCTCTAAAAACTCGCTTGTATGTTGCAAAAAGAGTTAATTACCAAAAAAGACTACGCTGCTATTGGGGAAGAGATCAGCCATGAGACCGCTACGGAATTCGTCGAAAGCTACAAGCAAAAACATGCTGGAGAGCGCGAAGGGTATATCCTGGGACGGAACATTATCGATCAGATCCTCGCCCAACCCGGCTGTGTCGGTATGCGCTTTTACTATGGCCTTAACGAAGAAGGACAAAAGACCCTGGTTTATGTCGGCATCGACGCAAACGGACAGGACCTTTTGAAGAAAACGGTTGTTATGCAGAACGGCAGCCTCGGCACCGACCATGCGACGATCGCTGACCGCATTGGTTTTTGGCCTTGGTAATCAATCTGTCTTTGTGCTTGGATTATAGGACAATGCCATTTATATTTGAGTAAAAAATAGGGTATTGCTCCAATTAAAACACCTAGCTTTTCTTTCTGAAATATTACCTATCATCCTTTACCCGGTTTTCCTTAAGCGAAACCGTGGAGAAGGGTTGTGGGTAATATTTCTCTATTGTACCCTATCGTTGGCAACCGAGTTTTTCCTCGGGTTCTTCCAAACCGAGATCCAGCAGAACTTCGTCTACTTCGCCTTCACGATCGTTGAATTCACGTTATTCTCCCTTTTTTTTTACCTGTCGCTCCACGAAAAGAAATTCCGGTATATCCCGATTATCGGAGCCTTACTGTTTTACGGCATCGCCATCAGTAATTTTGCGGGTAAAAGCGAGCATATCTTCGACTCCCTGCCCGCTTCCGTAGAGGCCATTCTTGTCATTTCGTATTGTATATTACTTCTATACGAACAAATCCGCGATCCGAATATCATATTTGTTTACAATACCAAGAAATTTTGGATCATTATCGCTTTTTTTCTCTATTTTTCATCTACCCTATTCCTTTTTATCTACGCGGGTTCGCTCTCTGAACAACAACGGTCCAATTATTGGGTAATCAATAATTTCTTTGAAATATTGAAGAATATCCTCTTCTGCATCTCGTTTATAATGAAAAAGCATTATAAGCCCCCCTATTCAATGGATAGTCTTGAGACTTAATGCGTTAAACAAAAACCGAAATACACTAAACCCCTAACCAACCTGTCCCTGAGACGACCCAATTCATGATACTCCTAGAAGTCACTAGCCCTGGTAACGTATCCCTGGTGCTGTTTTTTGGCACTATCGGAATGTTAGCGCTTACTATCGGGCTGATCGTCTTTATTATCTTTCACCAGCGAAAGGTTATCCGCTATCAGCAGAAGCTGCAGCGGATGGAGCAGGATCAGCAAAAACTTCTTCTCAATGCCTCTATCCGCCTCCAGGAAGAGGAGCGCCAGCGGATCGCCGCCGACCTGCATGATGATGCGGGTCCCCTGTTGGCTACCGCCCGGCTTTATCTCAATGAAAATCTGGTCAATCTGGATAAGACCACCCAGTTGCAAAGCATCTACAATGCCAAGCAGATCATCGACGACACGATCCAGTTGATCCGCAATATCTCGCATAGCCTGATGCCTCCTACCCTCAAGAATTTTGGATTGGAGTCGGCCGTCAACGACCTGTTCCAGAAGATCAGTGGCTCCGGGAGCATGAACGCCAGTTCGCGCTTTCATGACTACCGGGAAAGACTACAGGCAGAAAACGAACTGATCATTTTCCGGGTTATCCAGGAACTGGTCAATAACATTCTGAAGCACAGCAATGCCAGCTTTATCCACCTGACCCAGAATACCAGCGGAGATAAATTCTTCATCCGGCTGCACCATGATGGAAGGGGAATTACCCAGAACGACTTCAACAAGCTGAACAAGAGTAATGTGGGGCTGGGGTTGAAAAACATCCAAAGCCGGCTGAAGGTGCTTCATGGCAAGATATTCTTTGAAAAGGACATGTCCCAAACCTACTATAAAGTCACTATCGAACTCATTAAGGAAGAGGAAGATAAGCTGCAGGAGCAGGATTAGAATTTATATGTATCTTTAGGAGGAGTGTGTAACAATAGCCTATGGGTGTGATTAAAGTTGCAATAGCCGATGACCACAAGATATTCCGGAAGGGTGTCATTTTATCTCTACGGCCGTACAGTGCTATAAAGTTCGTTCAGGAAGCCGAGAACGGCCAGGAACTGCTCGATGGACTGGCCGCCTCCGAACCCGATGTCGTACTGATGGACCTGCGGATGCCGCAGAAAGATGGGATCGAAACAACCAAGATCATCGCCAAGCAATACCCCTCTATTCATATCATCGCCCTTACCATGTATGAGGACGAACGCTTTGTAAGCCATATGATGGAGATCGGCGCCAATGGATATCTGCTGAAGAGCGCAGACCCCTCCGAGATCAAACGGGCCATTATCGAAGTGGCAACCAAAGGATATTACCTGAATAACTTCGTCAACCGGATTTTACTAAAAAAATCCCATGTTCGTACCAAGACCATTCCGAGTCTCAACACGGAGATCACGCTGAACGACCGGGAAAGGGAAGTCGTGCGTTACATCTGCATGGAATTCACCGCCCAGGAGATCGCTCAAAAGATCGATGTGAGCCCCCGGACAGTGGAGGCGATAAAGGACCGGCTCATGGAACGCTTTGGGGCGAAAAACACGGCAGGTTTGGTGTTCTTTGCCGTCAAGAATAACCTCATCGATTAGACCAGACCGTATCCATCATTGCGGAGAATAAACACTCCGGCTGCGTCACCGATGAAATATGTTTAAACCGGGGTATAGTTTTGCCGATTATTTTTTACTGGGGGTTACTTTCCTACCGCTTTTACCGGCGTTGCTGATCCTCGTGCGCAGGCTTTACGGCCAGGAGCCCTTCAATTTTCTGGCCGTCATCTGTCTGCTTTGCTTTTTTCAGGGCTTCATCGGCGGGCTCAGCCCGGTTGGCGCCGGCGAACCCTATCCAGCCTTCCGGATCATCTCCCTGGTGCTCTTCCTGTTCTTCTTTCTTACTTTCCGGTCGAACCTCGGAGGCCGGTTCCGATACGCCCTTAATCTTTTTATGACCGCCCTGGTCTCCGTTATCTGTACCTACTGGTCGCTGAAAGGCTGGGGGGACGCCAGCCTCGTGCCCGAAACGGTGCTCGATGGCTTTTTGGTCGTCATCATCGGCGTAAGTCTTCCCACGCTCATCCGAAATGCCGAGCTGAGGATCTTCCGTATCCCGCTTTTCTGGATCGAGGGGGGCTCGCTCTTCTATCTTTTGCTGATCCTGCTGCTGGACGGGATTGGTGGCGGCCATCTGACGGGTGGGACGTCCGACCCCGAAAAAAAGCTATTCCTGGGCCTGGCGGGGCTGTTGAGATACTTATCCTATATCATCGCGGTATTTTCGCTTTAGAGCGGGTTTTGACGCCTATAGCTTCATCTCGGGCACTTCTCGGGGAATGATCAGCCTGCCGGCTGTTTTGGCCTTTATTTCTTCGACAGTCACTCCTGGCGCCCGCTCCAGCAGCAGAAATCCTTCCGGGCCGATATCCAGTACCGCCAGATCGGTGACGATCTTCTTTACGCATTTCACTCCGGTCAGCGGAAGACTACAGGCCGTCAGCAGCTTGGACTCTCCTTTCGGGTTGGTATGCTGCATCGCGACGATGATGTTCCGGGCACTGGCCACCAGATCCATCGCACCCCCCATCCCCTTTACCATCTTGCCCGGGATCTTCCAGTTCGCGATATCGCCCGTATCGGACACCTCCATCGCGCCAAGCACCGTCAGGTCGACCTTTCCCGCCCGGATCATCCCAAAACTTTCCGCGCTGTCGAAAAAAGCGCCGCCGGGTAAGACGGTAACCGTTTCCTTGCCGGCATTGATGAGATCGGCATCCATCTCTTCTTCCGTAGGATAGGGGCCCATGCCCAGCATTCCGTTCTCCGACTGGAGCATGACGGAGATCCCGGACGGAATATAGTTGGCCACCAGGGTGGGAATGCCGATGCCCAGATTGATATACATCCCATCACGTAATTCCTGCGCGATCCGTTTTGCGATGCCGAATTTATCCAATGCCATAAAGAAGAGTTTCGGGGTTTGTACTAGTGTTTTGAATCCGTGAGCCGAACCGTCTTCCGTTCGATCCGCCGCTGATAGTCCCCGCCCTGAAAGATGCGATGGACATAGATACCGGGGACATGGATATGGTCGGGGTCAAGTTGGCCCGGCTGAACCAGGTGTTCGACTTCCACGATGGTGATATTGCCGGCCTTTGCCATCGATGTGGAGAAGTTGCGCGTGGTCTTCCGAAAAACGAGGTTGCCAAGCGTATCGCCCTTCCAGGCCTTGACGATCGCGAAATCGGCGTGGAGCGCATATTCCATCAGATGAGGTTTCCCGTCAAATACCCGGACCTCTTTCCCCGCGGCGATCTCGGTCCCATAACCGGCAGGCGTAAAAAATGCCGGGATCCCCATTCCGGCCATCTGGATCCGGGTCGCCAGGGTTCCCTGGGGGACAAGGTCCACTTCCAGTTCTCCGCACAGCAGCTGCCGCTCGAATTCGGCATTCTCCCCGACATACGAGCTGATCATTTTTTTTATCTGTCTTGTCTTTAGGAGAACTCCCAGGCCGAAATCGTCGACGCCGGCATTATTCGAGATGCAGGTAAGCCGGCGGATACCGCTCCGGCTAAGGGCTTCAATGCAATTCTCGGGAATTCCGCAGAGACCGAACCCGCCAAGCATTATGACGGCATCGTCGGGAATGTCGCGAATGGCTTCATCGGCGCCAGCAACTAATTTTTTCATCGGCAAGAGATTTTGATGCGGTTTCAGCCGCCTTTGGACCTAAAAATACGAATTCGTGCGCATAAAGCGGCTCAGGGCTCAGCCAGCTTTCGCCCGGGAATCGCTGTTGGGTTATGCAGCGGCCGCCGCATTGGGGTCACCGGTAGGCCGGATCTTTTTTTTCGAAGAGAGTCAAGTTTGCTTTGACCGGGATGCACTGCGCCGGGGGGTGTTGCTGGCGGAGGAGTAACGGTGGGCCGGGTGACCGACCGGGTATAATTCTCGGTGCGAAGCCGGTTCCCCATGGCAAGCAGGCTGTCCATCAGGGTCTGGGTAAGCTCGGGATGCGCCATATAATACTTATAGCTGTCGGAAAACTTCTCCCGGGAGATATGATGCAACTGGAATACCTGGTCGTACAACCGCAGGTCTTCCAGCTTGACATTGATATGGGCGGAGTCCTTTGCTACAAAATCCAGATACTGATCGGCCTGGATCATATCCCAAAGCACATTCTGCATCTCCTGCCTGGCAAGGATGCCGGAAGGCACGCTGTTCTTATCCGAACAGCCGGTTCCTCCCATCCATAAAACAAGGACCAGCCACCCTACCCTTATCCTTCTCATTGCAATTCCTGTTTGTATTTATTGGCATTGGAGACATCCAGTCGCACAAGCAGGTCGACCGCGCGTGACTTCTCGTCCGGTGCGGCCTTCTGAAAGACCCTGGACAGTTCGGTGCCCTTTCCCTGGAAAAAGAACTGGATGATCATGGTATTGGGCGTTTCCGTATTCACGGTGTTGAGCATATTCAGGGCATTGAGGATGCCCGCACGACCTTCGGATTCCTTGTCGTACATCTGATCGAGACCCGAGCGGAAATAGCTGTAGTAGGCATCATGCACCAGGGTATACTTGCTGTTGGTGAGGTTCTCGATGAGCCAATACCGGTTACGCACCCCATCGAATGCCTTCCAGCCATTGATATCCCGGCTGTCCGGTGCATTGTTCACGATGTTGAGCGCTTTCTGAAAATAGGGGTCGCCGCCACGCAGGGCGAAGGTGTCAAAATCAAGGCCCAGGATCATATAGACATAATAGGCGACCTCGGCCGTAAGATTGGCGGCAAAGGGTTCCGATCCCTGAACGCGGTTTTCGTTGAATTCCAGCGGCTGATATTCCACGTACCGGAAAGCAAAGGATTCGTCGCGGTAGTTGATCAGGGGACTCTGATAGGAAGAATTAAATACCGGCCGGCCGGCCTGGACCGTCAGAATAGCCTGGAAGGTATTGTTAGCGCCACTGCTGCTGATGTCGATGAGGAAATTACAGGCTATCTTCTCGTTGTTTTGAAAGGTCTCGTTGGACCATTTCCGGTTATTGAGAAAATCATACAAAGCCGCCTGCAGGGTTTGAAACTGTTTGTGATCCACCGAGGACGGGAGCCTATTGGCTACGACGGCGACCTTAGCCTGCAATTCCTGGGCGTGGAGCCGGGAGGTCACGATACCCAGCAGCGCGAGGATCAGAAGAGAGCTTTTACGCATACAACCTTTTTACAATGGTATCAACGATATCTTTCGCCACTTGTTGCTTTGGCTTTTTTTCGAAGGCGAGCTCCGAGCCATCCCTGCCGAAAATGGTGACTTTGTTGGTGTCGATGCCAAATCCGGCGCCTTCATCGCGAAGGGAGTTGAGAACGATAAGGTCGGCGTTCTTGGATTGCAGTTTGTCCAGCGCATAGGACCGGCCATTGGTCGTCTCGAGCGCAAACCCAACCAGGGTTTGCCCCGGCTTCTTCAGGCCGCCGAGCGTCTTTAAAATATCTTTCGTTTTTGTCAGCTCGAGCACCAGTCTGTCTTCTTTTTTCTTGATCTTTTCAGACGCCTTTTCTACAGGTGTGTAGTCGGCTACGGCGGCGGCGAGAACGGCGATATCGGCGCCGGCAAACTCCGCGACACAAATCTGATGCATCTCTTCCGCCGAAGTCACCGGGTGAAGGATGATCCCGGCTCCGTCCACCACCTGGGACGAGGGTCCCAATACGAGATGGACCTCCGCGCCCCGGCTTGCCAGTTCTTCCGCGATGGCAATCCCCATCTTGCCCGAGGAATGATTGCCGATGAACCGCACGGGGTCGATCGCCTCATGCGTGGGGCCGGCCGTCACAAGGGCTTTTTTGCCACTGAGCGACCCGCTCTTCTCCGCAAGGGTTGTTTTGATGAATTCAAGGATCGTTTCCGGCTCAGCCATCCGGCCGTCGCCGTATAGTCCGCTGGCCAGTTCCCCTTTCTCAACCGGGATGATCCGGTTGCCATAGCCCTGAATACGCCGCAAGTTCTCCCGGGTCGCCGGATGATGCCACATATCCTCATCCATGGCCGGAGCTACCAGGACCGGGCAGACGGCGGAAAGATAGGTAGCCAGCAAGAGATTATCGCAAAGACCCGTTGCCATCCTGGCCAGGGTATTGGCGCTGAGGGGGGCGATGACGAAGATATCCGCCCAGCGCCCAAGCTCGACATGATTAGCCCAGGTATCCCCCGCAAAGAGGTCGGAAAGAACAGGATTTTTTGACAGAGTGGCAAGAGAAAGCGGGGTAACGAAATCGCGGGAGGCGGGGGTTTGGATCACCCTGACGGCGGCGCCATCCCTGATCAGCAGCCTGACCAGCAGGAGGGACTTATAGGCAGCAATGCTGCCCGTTACGCCGAGTAGGATCTTTTTTCCCTGTATCATACTAATGACAAGAGGGCGCCATAAGGCGCCCTCTTATGCTCCCTTTGAATTTATTTAAAGAGATCGTCGTCATTGCGACGATAGTAGATCTTCTCTTCCATGAATTCCTGTGTAGCCAGGAGAGCCGGGTTAGGCATCCGCTCGTAAGCCTTGGAGATCTCGATCTGCTCCTTATTCTCGTGGATCTCTTCGAGGCTATCGGTGTGGCTGGCAAACTCCTCCAGTTTGTTATGCAACTCCTCTTTCAGAGAGATGTTGATCTGGTTAGCCCTTTTCGCGATAATGGCGATCGACTCGTACAAATTGCCGGTCTTCGCCTTGATATCGGTAAGGTTCTTGGTTTCCACTACGTTGGTAGTGTTTGCGTTAACTTGCCTTCTTAACCTGCTCATTGTTTAGCGATTTAATGTTATTCTGCGAGATGGTCAGATATTCCTGAACACTCTTGTTCAATTTGCTATCAGGGAAACGATCGATAAACTCATTAC
This sequence comes from Puia sp., assembly GCF_036500295.1. Taxonomy (NCBI): domain Bacteria; kingdom Pseudomonadati; phylum Bacteroidota; class Chitinophagia; order Chitinophagales; family Chitinophagaceae; genus Puia; species Puia sp. Next base: position 100,138 of record NZ_DASYCH010000002.1, read on the forward strand.
ATTGTGTAATGACCGTCCCAAAACGTTCCGGTTTCTTTTCATCTACGCTTTGCAGCGCATATTGATAGTCCGCCTTGATTATCAAAAACTTGTAATCATCACTCTTCTCTGAGTCCGGATAGCTGTTCATCAGGCTGCCAAGCGCCACGCCGGCGGCCTTATAGTAGGCCAGGTCATAATACAGTTGGGCGCTTTTATACTCCTTCGCCTCCAGTTTGGCACGGCACTTATCGATAATGGACGAAGCCTCTTTTATCTTGTCCGAACCCGGGTGCGTATTGATAAAGGCCTGCATGAAACCGATGGTCTTCGTCGTATTGGTCTGATCCAGGTCTACCTTTGGCGACTGCTTGTAAAAAGTGTAGGCCCGCATATAATCCATCTCTTCGGCCTTATTGCTGTTGGGGAAGTTCTCTACAAATCCCTTGAACAGGTTTTCGGCATTGGCGTAGTCCTTCAGGTAGTAGGCACAATAGGCAAACTTGTAATAAATGTCTTCAAAGTGTTCGCTACCCTTGAAAATCCGAAAAAGCTCTTCGAACAGTTGCTGGGCATGACCATAGTCCTTGTCCGCATAATACTTATCCGCCACCCGCAATTTGTAATCATAATCATTGCTTTTCATCACTTTAGAAAAGTGAGAGCAAGACGTGAACAAGAGTACCCCCAAGATTAAAACAGTAAATTGACGCATAAAGGCCTGCAAAGTTAAGGTTTTTGGGCAAATATATGGCTGAAAATGAAAGAGCGAGCCTTTTGGGCTCGCTCTTAACTATTTATATAGATTCTTATTTCCTGCGGAGGTTGGGGTGCGGAGCCGGTACCGTGTTGGGACCTTCTTCGCCGGTGCCATCCTTCAGGTCGATGGTGTTCTCTTCGCCACCACTCTGACCGTAGCGGAAGATAAACCGATCAGCGCTAACACCTTCTTTTTCAACCAGATAGTTAATCACAGCGTTTACCCGATCCCAGCTGAGCTGCTGAGCGGCCTTGCTTGATTCGCCATAACCGATGACGGCTACCTTACAGTTGGGGTTGTCACGCATCTTCGAGGCAACCGTAGCCAGCATTGCTTTGTGGTCCTTGGTCAGGTTGACCGAACGACCCTTGAAGGTGACGCTGGGGAGATCGCCGATATGGCATTTCGTACCCATTCCTACACCATTGGAGTCGATGTATGCGCGGAGATCTTTACAGCACTGGGGATCAGGACATTTGCCAACGCCATCAGCATCAACGGGCTGACATTGGGTCGGAGTGATCAGTTCCTTATCCTTGAAGTCAGGCACACCGTCACCGTCGGTATCGCGGCTTACGCCATGGCTGTCAACCGGAGCACCTTTCGGCGTGTTGGGTTCCAGATCGAACTGATCGGTAACACCGTCACCGTCGGTATCATCCAGAACCGGTTTGGGCAGTTTCATGTGACGGGGCTGGTTGATCTCGTTGTAGGCATAATCCAGGGGATTAAGCCACCAGAGGGGTTCAACAGCATGCTTTGCAAAAATATTGTAGTTGATGCCGACAGAAACGAAGTTGTAACGATCCTTGGAGGTCGTCTGAGCAACAGCCTGGGTAACCCCCTGCTGGTAGTTGTTCTGCCATTGCTCACCATCCAATAAGGGAGTGGTCGTGAACGTAAATTTGTCTTCGATGGCAAGATTGACCCGGTTGTTCAGCTTGAATTCGAAACCGACACCTGCAACACCGACAAGCACCAGGGGCACACCGCCAAGGGTTGCAGTGGTGTTGGGTCTTTCCGCAATGTGATTCCAGTCTCCTGTCAGCACACTCTTCAGTTGTTTGCGGATATCTCCTTTATGACTGTAGCTGGGGTTGGGGAAATTATTGATCACGTTCTGATAACCCGGGAGATACGAAGCATCCTGTTTGTACAGCGTAGAGAAGGTCATCGGGCCGCCGCCGACAAAAACATAGGCATTCCATCCGGTTTTCGCCTTGTGGAAGTTGATGTTGTTGAAGGAGAACAAAGTCTGGAAGGTAAGTTCGTGAACGGTAGAGCGATAGTTGTAGAAGATAGGATCGAAATTCGCGGTAGCGTTATTGATCGGGAAAAGGTTGGGTTGCGTCAGCGATTGGTTACGGCCGTAGGACTGGCTGTATTGGTAATTCAAACCTCTCAGCCGGATCCAGTCATATTCTGCTCTCAGGGAAACCACATAACCTAAAGCCTTTCGGATGTGAAAACCAAAACCTCCGGTAGGCCCCCAGTTAGTGACGGAAGTAAACCCATTGGTGTACCCTCCTTTTACTCCAATCTCCCATTCATTCCTTGGTTTAGCCGGAAAAGGATAAGCATTATTCAAGAATTCATTGTGCTGCGCCAGGCGTTTTGTAGGAATGAGAGAAGAGTCCCGAATATCATAACTGCTGCCCACCATCTGAGCTTGCGAGTATGACATAAACAGGCAGAGTAACCCAAATAAAAGAGTCAATTTTTTACTTGCCATAACTGAAGTTTATGTGAATGAATGAATTAAACCTGAGAAGAATATGGTGCAAAAATAGATATTGGTGAGCAATAACCAAATTTTTTTAACAATACATATAAAATTAAAGTTGTATTGAAACCACCATTAGACACCCTAAATTTAAAATCCGATGCATTCACCCGAAAATATTTTCAAAGTAGTAATATTGCCCCTTTAATGAAGATAGCACAGTCCATATTACGCGAAGAGCTGGTGGTTTTTGAAAGGACGTTCAAAGAGGCGGTGAAAAGCCAGATCCCTTTGCTGGACAGGATCATGCAGTTCATTGTCAATCGCAAAGGCAAACAACTGCGACCGATGTTCGTGCTTCTTTCGGCTAAGCTGTGCGGTCCCGTTAATGAGTCAGCCTACCGGGCGGCCTCACTTGTCGAGCTGCTGCATACTGCAACGCTCGTGCATGACGATGTGGTGGATGAATCGCTGGAGCGAAGGGGTTTCTTTTCGACCTATGCGTTGTGGAAGACAAAGATCTCGGTGCTGGTTGGAGATTATCTGTTGTCGAAGGGGTTGATGCTTTCCCTTGATCATGGAGATTTCAGGGTCTTACAGTTGCTATCAGACGCAGTCCGCAAAATGAGTGAGGGAGAGTTGCTGCAGATGGAGAAATCGAGATCGCTCAACCTAAGTGAATCCGTCTATTTCGAGATCATTCGAAACAAGACGGCCTCCCTGCTTGCCTCTTCCTGCGCCGCCGGCGCATTTGCCGCCTCTCAAGATGAGGCGATGACCGAAAAATTGCGCCTTTTCGGTGAGAAGGTGGGTATTGCGTTTCAGATCAAGGACGATCTCTTCGACTATGGGTCGGAGGATGTCGGAAAACCCACCGGAAACGATATAAAGGAAAAGAAGTTGACCCTTCCGCTTATCTACGCCCTCAATAAACTGGATAAAGCCTCCCGCCGCGAATTGATCTATATTATCAAGAATCGGAACAAGGACCAGGAGAAAGTGCAGCACGTCATAAAAAAGGTTGCCGAAGCGGGCGGGATCGAATACGCTACCGCGCGCATGAATGCTTACCGGGATGAAGCCCTTGCCATTCTCCATGAATTTGAAGACAACGATGCCCGTAAGGGGCTCGAGGAACTGGTCCGCTATACCACGGACAGGAAATACTGAACCGGATGGAAAAATGCTGGAACATACTGCAGTCGGACGCCGATGAGGTCCGCGCCTTACAGACGGCCTTGGGAATCAACGAAATCCTTTGCCGGATCCTGGTACAGCGCGGCATCCGGACCTTTGAGGGAGCCCGAAGTTTCTTTCGGCCGCAATTGACCGATCTGCATGATCCATGGCTGATGAAGGACATGGACAAAGCCGTCAGCAGGATCCTCCGGGCCCGGGATAACGGAGAGAAGATCCTGGTTTATGGGGACTATGACGTCGATGGCACGACGGCAGTAGCCTGTGTATTTCAATTCCTTCGGAAATTCGGCCCCCCGGAAACAATCGATTTTTATATCCCGCACCGATACCGGGAGGGCTATGGGATCTCCCGGCAGGGGATCGATCATGCACACGCCAATGGGTTTTCCCTGATCATCTCGCTGGATTGCGGGATCAAATCGGTTGATCTCATTGGTTATGCCGCCACGCTGGGGATCGATTTCATTGTTTGCGACCATCACCTGCCCGACGCCGAACTGCCGCCCGCCATTGCGATCCTCAATTCCAAACAGCCTGGCTGCCCCTATCCTTATAAGGAGTTGTGTGGTTGCGGGGTGGGGTTCAAATTGATAACCGCTCTCGCTGACCGGCTTGGGTTTCCCAAAGAAGCGGCGCTCCAATACCTCGACCTGGTAGCCACCGCCGTCGCCGCGGACATCGTTCCGGTGGATGGGGAGAACCGGGTCCTCTCCTATTTTGGGTTGAAGAAAGCAAATGAGGATCCCAACAATGGGATCAGGGCGCTGATCCAGCTGAGCGGACTTCAGAAGGAGTTAAAGATGATCAATCTCGTCTTCATGATCGCCCCCCGGGTAAACGCCGCGGGCAGAATGGATGATGCCCGGAAAGTGGTGCATTTGTTTACGTCCTCCGGCCTGCCCGATGCCTTGTCATATGCCGGACAGCTACACGCCGACAACAGCGATCGGAAAGAGGCGGACAGCAATACGACGGAAGAAGCCCTGGCCATGCTGGAAGGGGACCCCATCTATTCGGAGCGCAGATCCACCGTCCTCTACCAGCCGCATTGGCATAAGGGGGTGGTCGGGATCGTCGCTTCCCGGCTTATCGAACGCTATTATCGTCCCACCGTGGTACTCACCCGCAGCGGCGAGGTCATCGCCGGCAGCGCCAGAAGCGTCAATGGATTTAATGTATACGAGGCCATCCATGCCTGCCGCGAGCATTTAATCGGATACGGCGGGCACTTTGCGGCCGCCGGGATTACGCTCCAGCCTGACCAGATGCAGGCGTTCATCCTGAAGTTCGAGGAAGTCGTCGCAAGCACTATCCAGCCCCAATCCCTCCGGCCTGAACTGATCATCGATGCCGAACTCCCTTTCGAGGCGATACGGCCCGGTCTTTACAAGATCCTCGAACAGATGCAGCCCTTCGGTCCCGGCAACCCACAGCCGGTTTTTGTCGCCCGCCGGCTGACGGATAAAGGGTCGCGGATCGTGAAAGAACAGCATATCCGCTTTTGCCTCCAGCAAGGCATTCATCAGGCCGACGGCATCGGATTCGGGCTGGCATCAAAATTCGCTCTCCTCCAGGCAGGAACACCGGTTGATGTGGTATTCACGCTGGAAGAGAACGAATGGAACAATATAAAGTCATTGCAATTGAAGGTCATCGACCTTGCACCGTCTGCCTAGACGGACCACGGATCCGTCGGCTTAAGCTTCCAAAATGATCTTGGGTTTTGCTTCTCCACTCATCAGGTCAACACTACGCTGGATAAAGCTGGTGAGATTGTTGCCCTTGAGCAAACCCTGCGACAAAAGCGCCAGATCCGACAGGTTATGAACCAGCTTTTCCTGCTTTTCCTTATCGCCTTCCTTCAGGATCGTCTGATAAATGGTATGATTTCCGTTTACCGTGAGCGTCACCTCGTCGGGCATGTTTGCATAGAAGCTACCCATCGGTCCGTTCATGGCCGCCATATCCTTCATCCTGCGCATGAATTCGGGCCGGGTGGCGATGACGGGAGGCGCTTCGGGCGTCAGGCCTTTCACCTCCACGGTAACATGAAGTTCGGGTATCTGCCGGCCGAACAATTCCTTTAACGTAGATTCCTCGTCGCTGTTAAGCACGCTGCCCGAGGCTTCGGCTTTATCTATGAGATTGTCGACGATGTCTGCATCCACGCGGGCAAAATGGACTTTCTCCCATTTGGATTCCATCTGGTTGATAAATGCGGCATCGACGATCGTCTCCAATTTGACCACGATATATCCCTTTGCCTGCGCCTGCTGGATATAGCTATCCTGCTGCACCGGGTTTGTAGTATAGAGAATGACCAGCTGGTCTTCCTTGTTCTTTTGTAGGGCCTCGGTTGCCGTCCGGTATTCCTCCAGTGTATAGAATTTCCCGCCCTTCGCATCTTCCATGATATGGAATTTGGCCGCTTTGTCGAGGAATTTGTCGTCGGTCATCATGCCATATTTGACAAACAGTCCGAGGCTTTCCCATTTCTCTTCGAATTCCTTTCTCTCCTTTGTAAAGATCTCCTCCAGTTTGTCGGCCACCTTCCGGGTGATATGATTGTTTATCTTTTTGACATTGGGATCACCCTGCAGATAGCTGCGGCTTACGTTGAGGGGGATGTCGGGGCTGTCGATGACGCCATGCAGCAGCATAAGAAATTCCGGAACGATGTCGCTCACTTCATCGGTGACGAATACCTGGTTGCTGTACAGCTGGATCTTGTCCTTCTGGATCTCATAGCTTTGTTTGATCTTGGGGAAATAGAGAATCCCGGTCAAACTAAAGGGATAATCGACGTTCAGATGGATCCAGAACAAGGGAGCTTCGCTATAGGGGTAGAGCTCCTTATAAAAGTCCTGATAATCCTGCGGCGTCAGCTCACTCGGCTTTTTCGTCCAGGCGGGATTAGGATTGTTGATCTGCTGCCCTTCAAACCGGATGGGAACGGGTAAGAACCGGCAGAATTTCTTCAGAATGGTCCGGATACGCTCGGCATCCAGAAATTCCTGGCTTTCTTCGTTGATATGCAATACGATATCGGTACCGCGATCGGCCTTTTCTATATCTTCCAGGCTATATTCGGGGCTACCGTCGCATTCCCATTTGACGGCCTGGGCCCCTTCCCGGTAGCTTTTGGTGATGACATCGACCCTTTCGCTGACCATAAAGGCGGAATAGAAACCCAATCCGAAATGACCGATGATATTGGCTTCGTTTTGCCCCTTGTATTTATTCAGAAATTCCTCCGCTCCGCTGAAAGCCACCTGGTTTAGGAATTTATCTACCTCTTCACCCGTCATCCCGATCCCCTTATCCGAGATAGTAATGGTCTTCTTTTCCGTATCTAATTGAATTTCAATACCCAAATCGCCAAGATCACCCTTGGCCTCTCCCAGGGAGGAAAGGGTTTTCAGTTTTTGGGTGGCATCCACCGCATTACTGACCAGTTCGCGGATAAAAATGTCATGATCGCTGTACAGGAACTTCTTGATGATGGGGAAGATATTTTCCGTCTGAACCCTGATATTTCCTTTTTGCATGCCAAATAGTGTTTAATAGTATGTTTAATAAGGCTTAAAATAATGCCTATGGCCAAAATCAAAGAAAATGCCATTGTCGTCCGGCTGACACACTGTCAAGCCGCTATTTTAGGGGGTTTCCGTTTTGCTGGTTCCGGTCGAAATCCGTAGCTTTGCAGCCCGTTTCATATTTTTTAACAACAAACAAGTAAACAGGGATCATGAACAATTACGAATTGATGGTGATTTTTACCCCTGTGCTTTCTGAAGAGGACTACAAAGCCGCTCAGAAAAAATACGCTTCTATCGTCAAAGACAACGGCGGAGAAGTGGTGCACGAAAATCCCTGGGGTCTGAAATCACTGGCGTATCCCATCCAGAAAAAAACTACCGGTCTATACTGGGTTCTGGAGTACAATGCGCCATCCGACTTCAATGAGAAGCTGAAGATCCAGATTCTCCGCGACGAAACCGTGTTACGTTTCATGGGTACAAAACTCGATAAATACGCCGTCGAGTACAATACCAGGAAGAGAAGTGGCGTACCTACAGGAAACGAAAAAGTGGGGGCTTAATCCATGCCAAAAGCAAACGAGATCAAGTATCTGACGGCCATTAAGCCGGAGAAACGTGCTAAAAAGTTCTGCCGTTTCAAAAAATACGGCATCAAGTACATCGACTATAAGGATGCCGAATTCCTGAAGAAGTTCCTGAACGAGCAGGGTAAGCTGTTACCCCGCCGCCTTACCGGCAACTCCCTGAAATATCAGCGGAAAGTGTCCGATGCGGTGAAGAAAGCCCGTCAGATGGCCTTGTTACCTTATGTAACAGACCTGTTGAAGTAGAATCTTTTATAGTAACCTCACCCTAACCCTTTTCTATGGAAAGGGAGGACAGTCCGGATCAGTGTCAATCGCCCTCAAACGGCTTCGCAGATACGGATTGGGAAAACGGTGAACAAAAAACAAACGATGGAAATCATTTTAATTCAAGACGTAGATAACCTGGGTTCCGCTCATGAAAAAGTAAGCGTGAAGAATGGTTATGCCCGCAATTACCTGATCCCCCGCAAATTCGCAGTTGAAGCTAACCCTTCTAATCTGAAACAGCTGAACGAAAGGGTCAAGCAGCTGCAAAAGAAAGAAGCCAAACTGCTGGCTGAGGTCAATAAAGTGATCGAAGTCCTCAAGGCTTCTCCTCTCAAGGTGGGCGCCAAAACAGGTACCAGTGGCAAGATCTTCGGCAGCGTTACCTCGGTACAGCTGGCCCGCGCAATCCGCGACCAGAAAGGCTACGAGATTGACCGCCGCAGGATCCATATCCTTGACGAAGTCAAGGAACTGGGTACTTACAAAGCCCGGGTCGATTTCGGCAACAGTAATGAAGCTGAAATTGAGTTCGAGGTTGGTGCGGAATAGGTAACAACTGAGTCGCGCCCGGTTTAGAACTTCGAATTGCTAAAATCTGCTAATAAATCGGCTAATTGTTTAAAGCCCATGAAATAAATCATGGGCTTTTTTATTATTATATCTATATTTCTGCTATTTATTTGAAAATAATCAAATACGACAGGTACAAAATCGTTTTTTCACGCATACCAAATGCGCTGAGAACCTGACCAATACTAAATTTCCGAGATTTAGTACAAAATTTCAATAAGTAATAAAAATTGCTATCTTTACAATAGCTCTATTATTTTTAGTGTTATTGTAGGCTGTCGTGACTTTCTATTCAGTCAGATTCCTCAGTCGTTATAGTCTAACAGTAGGTAGAGTGGTTTTTTTCATTTTTTAATTTTTTGTACAATGAACATCTATGTAGGCAACCTCTCATGGCAGATGACCGACGAGGATCTTAGGAACCTTTTTGAACAACATGGCAGTGTCGCTTCCGCTAAAATCGTAAAAGACAAAGTTTCCGGCCGTAGCAAGGGCTTCGGTTTTGTGGAAATGGAAGACGATGGCGAAGCACAGCAAGCTATTACTAACCTGTATGACAGCGAAGTAATGGGCCGTAAAATCATCGTTAACGAATCGCAGCCTAAACAACAAGGCGGCGGTAGCGGCGGCGGTGGTGGTTACAAAAAGAGATCCTTCGGCGGCGGCGGCGGTGGCGGAGGTTACAAAAAAGGTGGTTACGATCGCGGCGGCGGCGGTGGTGGCTACAACAGGGATTATTAATCTAATCAATCGATACATCTTTGTAATAAAATCCTTTCCGGTCATTCGGAAAGGATTTTTTATTTGCTCGATCACGCCGACTATCCTTACTGCTTTTTTCCGGCCCCCAATTGTGCTAAAAGGATTAACCTTTACCTTTAAAAGAAACAAAACGTTTGCCCAATGCCACGTAAAAACATGCATCGCAGAGAGTTTCTTCGCACCACGTCCCTCGCCACTGCCGGCCTGACAATTATTAACTTCCCGATCCGTGGCAAAATGGCACCCAGTAATAAAGTCGTGCTCGCTGTCATGGGCGTCAATGGCAGGGGCGCCTATCTTGCAAAATCTTTCTCTCAATTACCGAATGTAGAAGTGGCATATATCTGCGACGTGGAGGAAAAAGCTATTCAGAATGGGCTGGCGGCACTAAAGGGGGCCCCGCGGCAGCCTATAGTAGTCCACGATATAAGGAAGCTTGTCACGCAAAAAGATTTTGACGCCCTGGTGATTGCAGCCCCTGATCACTGGCATGCGCCGGCGGCCATCCTGGGTGCATCACATGGCAAACATGTATACGTAGAAAAGCCTTGCGGCCAAAACCCGCACGAAGGCGAGCTCCTGGCGGCTGCCTTACACAAATACAAAAAGCATATTCAGATGGGAAGCCAGCGGAGGTCTTTCCCTTCCCTGATAGACGCCGCCAAACAAGTAAAAGAAGGTGTCCTTGGAAATACCTATCTCGCAAAAGCCTGGTATGCAAACAACCGGAAATCCATCGGGTATGGCAAAAAGGTTCCTGTCCCTTCCACGCTGGATTTTGAGCTTTGGCAGGGACCGGCTCCCCGAAGAGATTACCAGGATAACCTGGTACACTACAACTGGCATTGGTTCTGGCATTGGGGCACCGGCGAGGCTTGCAACAATGGGACGCACGAGATCGATTGCTGCAGGTGGTTCCTGGGCCTGAACTTCCCTCAAAAAGTTGTTTCCGCCGGTGGCAGATATGCCTTCAAAGATGACTGGCAAACTCCGGATACGCAGATAGCCAGCTTTGAATTTGCAGAAGGAAAAGCGATCACCTGGGAAGGCCGCAGCTGTAATCATTTCCCTGTGGAAGGCAGTGACCGCGGTTTTATTATCTATGGCGACAAAGGCAGCCTGCTCAATCTGGGCGGAGGTGATTATAAGATCTTCGATGATAAGAACAAGCTGGTCAAGGAGGTGAAGTCAGAGGTGGAGGCAGATCCTACTAATCCCGTAGCAGCCAGCGGCAACATGGATCTCTATCATTTTGAGAATTTTGTAAAGGCCATACGGGAAGAAGCAGCCTTGACAGCTCCTGTAGACGAAGCTTATAAAAGTGTACACCTCTGCCACCTGGCGAATATAGCACAGCGAACTTCGGGTACACTACATTGTGATCCTTCAAATGGACATATTCTAAACAACACGGAAGCCGCTGCGCTCTGGCAACGAAGCTATGAGAAGGGTTGGGAACCTGTCGTGTAGAAGTCCCGACCTTCATCAGCGTCCGCGGCTCATTTAAGTTCGCGGACCTTTATGCTTCGGTAGCTGACGAAATTGCCGTGATCCTGTAGTAGAAGATGCCCCTGTGGCGCCTCACCGAAGTTGTGCCATTTCTTGTATTTGCTGATAGCGACCAGTTCTTTGTATTCTTTTGAACCTCTTTCGTATTCAAGCACTTTTATGCCATTGAGATAGTGTTCGACATGATTGTTGGGATAGACGATGATCCGGCCTGTGTTCCATTGCCCCATCGGGTGGATGAACCGTTTTTGTTTTTTTGCAGGAATAAGATCGTATAAGGAGGACATGGTCCGGTCGCCATTGCGGCCCAGTTTCGCATCGGGATGAAGGGTATCATCGAGCACCTGGTATTCCAGGCCAATAGCAGATCCAGTATTGTTCTCTTCGAGGGTAACGAAGTATTTGACTCCGCTGTTGGCTCCGGGTGTAAGGAAGAAATCAAAAGAAAGATCAAATGCCCTGAATTCATCCGGGGTAACGATGTCTCCGCCATTAGCGCCCTCCTTACCTTCGGAAGCGAGCACGGAGATCTTCCCATCCTTTATCTCCCATCCTTTTTCGGGAAAGGTCTTCTTATAGGCGCCTATCCATCCGTTGGATGTCTTACCATCGAATAGCAGGCGCCAGCCGCTATTCTTTTCATCCCGCGTCAGTGTGTTGGGAATAGTGTTAACTACGTAGATGCCTTTGGGAAAGACAGTCGAATGGAGGTCTGTCGTTTGTATGCGGATATTTTTGAAAAAGACTTTTTCACCGGCCAGTGCGGCTTTAGAGATAGCGTGAACCTGCAGGCCTATAAATCCTTTGGCATCGGTAGCATCCGAAAGGCTGGCGATGGCGGTGCCGTTGATCCAGGTCTTCATCGTATGGTCGAGGCATTCGATCCGGACATGGTTGTACTGTCCAACTTTAAACGCGTCGTGTGCAGCGGGATTGAGCGAAACCGGGTATAGCCAGTCCCGTCTTCCTTCATCATAGATACCGCCGGACCAGCGCCGCGAAGAAGGATCTATTTCCAGTTGGCAGCCGTATACAAGCCCTTTTCCCTGGTGACCTGCGGGATCATAATGACTCCTCACCTGTATGCCGGAATTGCTGGTGGTATCCATTATACGCACGTCCATCTCGAGGATAAAATTGTCGTATTCCTTGTCGGTGACAAGGAAGCTATTGCCGGAGCCCATGACAGTGGTACCAACGATAGCGCCGTCTTCTACTTTATAGTCAGCGGTGCCGGCCAGTCGTTTCCAGCCATTCAGTGTCTTACCGTCAAAAAGGGAGGTCCACGAAGGCTTTTGGGCAAAAAGTCCGGTAGCTAGTGTCAGGCTTGCAAAGGTCAAGATAAGTTGCTTCTTCATTGGAGGGATGATTAGAAGCAATAAAGATAAGGAGAGGAGTTTGAATAGGAAATGCTAATGATGCTAATAAAAAAAGCCTCATCAAATAAATGATGAGGCTTCAAAGAATATGGCAGCTACCTACTCTCCCGCATTGTGGTGCAGTACCATCGGCCATGAGGGGCTTAACTTCTCTGTTCGGTATGGGAAGAGGTGAACACCCTCGG